>JAYEJR010000064.1:0-13096 GCA_034660715.1 Campylobacterota bacterium
TAGCAAAAGTATGGTTAACTCCAGGAACTGGTAAAATGACTATCAATGGTCTTTCACTAGATGCATGGTTAGGTGGACTTGAAGCGAAAAAGCTTCGTGTTAAACAACCTTTAGTTCTTTCTAAACTTGATACTTCAGTTGATATCGTTGCTACTACTTTAGGTGGTGGTTTTGGTGGTCAAGCTGATGCACTTCGTCACGGTATCTCTCGTGCACTTGTTGCATTTAACCCAGAAGTAAAAGCTATCCTTAAACCTGAGGGTATGATGACTCGTGATTCACGTGTTGTTGAACGTAAAAAACCAGGTAAGAGAAAAGCTCGTCGTTCTCGCCAGTTCTCTAAGCGTTAATCGTCTCACAGAACTTCTTATCAAGACTTTTCGTCTTGGTAAACCTCTTTTAAAACTCCCTATTCTTCGTGTTACCTATTCTTTCAAATTATTATATTTATAACAGCTTTTAATTTATAATTTATATTTTTACAAGTAAAATATATACAACATAAAATACTTAGTATAAATAAGAGAAGGAAGATATATATGAAAAAAACTCTATTAGCATTAAGTGCAGTAGCACTACTATTAGCTGGATGTAACAGTTCTCCAGAAGTAAAACATGCAAAAGAAAAGACTAAAGAGGGTCATGATAAGCATTGGGACTATGGTAACAATAATGGTCCAGCGCACTGGGAAGAGTTTTCTAAAACTTGCGGAACAGGTATTCACCAATCTCCAATCAATATCATTCCAGGTAAAACTATGAATATGGATCATGATTATGACCTTAGTATGCATGAAGATGTTACAGGATTAGCAAAGATTATAGATAATGGGCACTCTATTAAGGTGACACCAAAACATGGTGGTTCTATAGAACTTCATGGAGAAACTTTCAACCTTTTACAATTCCACTTTCATGGAAAGTCTGAGCATACTGTAGATGGTAAGCGTTACGACATGGTTGTGCATATGGTTCATCAAAATCCTGATACTAAACAGTTAGCTGTTGTAGCCGTCTTCTTTGATGAAGGTGAAGCAAATGGTATCCTAGACACTGTTATAGATAATGTTGGTAAAACAGTAACTTTAGATCCTCAAGATTTACTTCCTGAAGATCACTCTCACTACTATCACTATGTGGGTTCTCTAACAACTCCACCATGTTCTGAAAATGTTCAATGGTACCTTTTAAAAAGCCCAAAAACTGCTTCTAAAGCACAGATTGAACACTTTAGAAAGTATTATGTAGATAATGAACGTCCAGTTCAAGAGCTTCATGACAGAGTTGTTGAAGTAAATTAGTTAATTAACTCTATTTAACTATAATACCTTCATAACTCTATGAAGGTATTTTATGAAAAAAAGCATCTTAATCGTTGCACTACTCCTTGTTATAATTGCGATTTTACCAATTATAGGAAACAGTTTTATGAAGTCTCGTATAGACGAGAGAATACTGAAACTAGACTCCTTTGGCTTAGCAACTACAAAAGATGATACTAACTCTACTTATCTAAACACCTCTAGACATTTTGAGTTTATACTCAAGGATTCACAGAAGTTTAAAGAGTATATAAAACAGTATTCTGATAAACAGATGCCTACATATGTGGATGCACTTTTAAGTGGTATGTTGGTTGGGGCTGATGTTGAGTATAGTAATCTCCCCTTTGCAAAAGCATTCAGTATAGATATCTATCCTATAGCTTTATCTTCAAGTGCACAAGAAAAGATCGCATTAAATGACTTAGCTCTCTCTGTGTATGTAGAGAAGTTTTTACAAAACAAAGGTATTTTTTATCATATAGAGTACAACTTGTTAAACGATGACTTCAAGGGACATATAAAAGAGATAGATGAGAAGTATACTTATAAAAACCAGATAAAAATCGAAGCTAAATTAGAAAAAGCACACTTTAGTGGTAATGGACCCCTTGTAGCTCCAAACAAACTTAAGAGTAAAATCAAAGAACTTTATCTAAATATCAAGCAAGATTCGATGGCTTTAAAGATGGCGTTTAAAAAGTTCAGTGCCAAAAGTAACTTTGAAACAAAAAGTACATATGTTACAAGTGCTGAGATAAAAGAGGTGGATTTAACACTTAGTGGTACACAAAATGATATAAACATCTCAATGCAAAAAATCAAGCTAAATGGTTCATCGAATGACCAAGGGGCTACAACAGAACTAAACTCTAAGGTATCAGTTAAAGAGATGGAGTATAACTCTCAAGGTGTAGGTTTTTCTCTTAATAAGTTGGAACTTGATGTAGCTTTGAACGAGCTCAACAAAGAGAAGTTTGAATCATTAAGAGTTATGATGTCGCAAAAAGAAAACTTAGAGTCGTTTTTAGAAGAGAAAGAACTTCAAAACGCTATGCTTGAACTTTTAAGTAAAGGCTTACTTCTAGAAATAGCAAATTTTTCTCTTAAGAGTATAGAGATGGATAATGGGGATGATTTAAAAGGCTTTAAGATTAAGTCAAAAATAACTATCAAAGAGGACACTTCTTTGGCTCAGAAGATACAACTCTCACCACTTTTAGCCATTTCAAACATCGATCTTTTAAGCAATATAAGGCTCTCTAAAGAGATCTATATGTTACTCCTAAATTCGCAACCTATTTTGCAAACGCTAACTAGGTATGTAAAGGAAGATGGGGATTATTATATATTTGATATTAAGTTTATCAACTCTCAAATGAGCATAAATGATAAGGCACTTTACTAAGAATGAAATATTTAATTATTTTTCTTTTAACTGCCTCCTTGTTCGCTTCTACACTTCATCTAGCGACTTCTACAAATCCTGCAAGACTAAATCCTATTCTAGCAACAGACTCTTCCTCTTCTGAGATAGCTGGTTTTCTTTTTAATGGACTTGTGAAGTATGATAAAGACTCAAAAGAGATAGTAGGAGACTTAGCAAAAGAGTTCTACTTTGAAGATAACACAACACTAGTTTTTGAGTTGAAAAAGGGAGTGAAGTGGCATGATGGAGTAGAGTTTACTGCTAAGGATGTACTTTTTACTTATGAAACTCTTATCTCAGATAAGATAGCTTCGCCCTATAGTGCTGGGTTTAGGTTCGTTGAGAGTGTAAAAGTAGTAGACACTTATACATTGAAAGTGCACTACAAAGAAGCATACTTTAAGGCTCTTGAGACTTGGATGATGGGTATACTTCCTAGACACCTACTAAAAGATGAAGAGAATCTTATGAGTGCTAGCTTTAATACAAATCCAGTAGGAACAGGTCCTTATAAGTTAGAGCAGTTAGAGTACTCTAAAAACATTATCTTAGCCGCGTTTGATGATTACTTTGAGGGACGAGCTAAAATAGATAAGATAAGTTTTCACGTTATAGCTGATCCAATGACGCGCTTTTTGATGTTAAAGTCAGCACAGTTAGATTTAGGTTCCGTTGAACCGATGGCTTATGAACGCCAACTAGGTGAGAAGTTTTTTGAGAAGTTCAAGATATATGAAAAGATTAGTCTCTCGTATACTTACCTAGGTTTTAACCTCCGTCTTAAAAAGTTTCAAAACCCTGATGTGAGAGAAGCACTCTCTATAGCGATAGATAGAGAAGAACTTGTAAATATTCTCTTTTTTAAGCATGCTAAAGTCTGTAGTGGTCCCTTCTTACCTGGAAGTTCGGCATTTAATGCTGATGTAAAGGTTCCAAAAGTAGATGTCAAAAAAGCAAAAGAGTTACTCAAAAAAGCAGGGTACACTAAAGAAAATCCGCTGACATTTGAGATAGTGACCTCAAACTCAAGTCCTATACGTCCTTATGCTGCACAGATACTTCAACATCAGCTTAAAAAAGTGGGTGTGATAGTTACTCTTAGAGTTATGGAGTGGCAAGCATTTTTAAATATGATAGTCTTTCCTCATAAGTTTGACACTGTTCTTTTAGGCTGGGGTTTATCACCTACACCGGACCCTTATCTTTTTTGGCATAAAGATAGTGATAAAAAGGGTGGTTTTAACCTCGTAGGATATAACAACCCAGAAGTAAATAAAATGATAGAAGAGTCACAAAGTATTATAGATAGAGAAAAACTTGCTTCTCGTTGGCAGAAAATGTTTCAGCTCATAACAGATGATAATCCATACCTGTTTTTATATATACCTAACTCTATAACTGCAGTTGATAAAGAGATAAAGAACATAGAACCTGCTCTTGGGGGTATATGGCATAACTATATCGAGTGGGAAAAAGAGGGGTATAAGTAGTAGCACCCCAGAAGGGGTGAGGGGATTAAGCTCTCTCTAAAAAGAGTCTGTATCCATTTGTCTCAGTTGAAGGTACAACATGAGCTAGTTTCCATCCATCTTTGTATAAAGCAGATAGTGTAGTTTTTGAGTCTTGAATCTTAGATATAACATCTGTTACACCACTTGCAGTTGCTTCTCTTTTGATGTCTGATACTTGAATGATTTCAGAGTCCTCATTGTATAACACGGCACAAAAATATATTTTAATTTCCATTGATAAATCCTTATTTTAAATTTGATAAGAGTTATTGTATCTAAGTTTATAAGAAAGCTTCTTGAAGAGTATAGATTAAGTCGTGATTGATATAATTCACAAGAATAAAAAATGGAAAAATAAAATGATAATACTTTTTGATTTAGATGGAACTGTGATAGATTCAACCGAAGCGATACTAGAAGGCTTTCACCATACTTTTGATTTATACAAAAGCAAACACCCAAAAGACAGTGAGATAAAAGCACTGATAGGTTATCCACTAGAGATAATGTATAAAGAACTTGGAGTAAGTGATGATGTAGTTTGGGACTATGTGAAGAGTTATAAAGAGTACTATAGAGTTATCTCTACTCAAAAAACGGAGTTGCTTGAGGGTGCAAAAGAGGCGATACTTCTAGCAAGTAGGTTTGCAGAGCTTGGTATAGTAACAACAAAAACAGGTAAGTACTCTGAAGTTATTATGGAGCATTTTGAATTGATGGAATACTTTAGAGTTCTTATAGGTAGAGAACATGTAACTGAGCCAAAACCACATGCTGAACCTATACTCAAAGCTCTTGAGAGTTTCGATACAGAGGGTCAAGATATCTGGATGATAGGCGACACAAAATTAGACCTCATTTGTGCTAAAAACGCGGGAGTAAATAGTGTTGGTGTTTTGAGTGGTTACGATGATGAAGAAACATTAAAAAAGTATACAAAAAATATATCTAAAGATGTTTATGAGGCTGTCGTTTGGCTTCAAAAAGTGAATGCTTAGAGTAGTTAACTTTGTTACTTCAATTAACAATCAAACTTTTTTGCTAAAATACTCGTAATTATAAAATTAAGGATTTTTACTATGCCATTACTAGACTCTTTTACAGTAGACCACACAATTATGCCAGCTCCAGCAGTTCGTCGTGCCAAGGGAATGACTTCACCTTCAGGTGATGCTATTACAGTTTATGACCTGCGTTTTTACAAGCCAAATGTTGACTTGATGGATGGAAAAGGTATTCATACACTAGAACACCTTTTTGCAGGTTTTATGAGAAATCATTTAAACTCTAAAAATGTAGAGATCATTGACCTTTCTCCTATGGGTTGTCGTACAGGTTTTTATATGTCAGTTCTTGGTGAACCATCAGAAAAGAAGATAGCAAAAGCTTGGAAAAAATCTATGAAAGACGTTTTAGCTGTAAAAAGCGAAAGTGATATTCCGGAGCTAAACCTTTATCAGTGTGGTACTTATAAGATGCACTCACTTAAAAATGCTAAAAAAATAGCGAATGATATCTTAGATAACGATATCGGTGTAATGGACAATGACGAACTTACACTTAGTAAAAAGAAACTAAAAGAGATTAACTAGCTTAAAAAGCCAAGTATCTCTACCCCTAGAAATATTATCCCTAAAAACAGAACTGAAGAGATAAAAACTAGGGCTGTAACAACTCTTGGCTTACACTCATAGAGTGAAGCTAGGTTTACATTTGCGACTGCAAGAGGCATCAAAAGCTCTATAAATATAATTCCTTTTATCATACTATCCATCTCAATATTTACCAAAACTACAAACGCTATAGCTGGAAGTAGTACGAACTTAAACGCTACTACCCAAAGTACAAGTCTCTTGCTTATCTCTTTTATCTTAGTTCCGTAGAGATATATACCAAATAAAAAGAGCTGCATAGTCATAGAAGCATAAGCACCCATCATCAGCATATTCATCACTGAAGAGTGAATCTGTACTTCATAAACACTAAGTAGTATAGCGATGATGGCTGCCCATAGTATAGGAAGTTTTACTATGTTAGTAAGTGAAGTTTTAGCATCATAGGTACCACGAGAGTAGTAATAAACGCCAATAGTGTAAACCACAAAAACATTAACGAGATTGACAACTGTTGTGTATGGAATGGACTCTTCACCGAAGATGGCGATATTTATAGGGATACCAAGATTTCCAGTGTTTCCTATGATAGCTGCAACCGTGGCTATAGAGTACTCTTTCTTATCTTCAAAAAGAAACTTAGCAACAAGTGCAGAGACAATGACTAAAACACCGACAATGAAAAGATAAATGGATGGAGCATACAAAAGAGTTACATCTATAGGACGAATCAGCAGTCCCCAAAACGTCAAAAATACCTGTAAGAAGTAGACATTTATAAGAGTGATAGTTTTATCATCTATCTTCTCTTTGAAACTCATCTTGGCGATATAACCCATAACGATAAAAACATAGATGCTTAAAATACTAAATATTATTGAACTCATAAAAGAATTATACTGTATAACCTTTTCAACACCATATGAATTATTTCGTATCTAGAGCAAAGTTACTGATTAAAGCTAATCAAGTTTCATTTATGGAACTAGAGAGGTTTAAGTCTGGTTAAATAAGTGTAATGTCAAATAATAACTCTATTGCTAACTTTAAAACCGCTCTATTATCATTTTGTAACCTTTTGGTATCTACTGTGTAGTTTCCAAAAAGTATGATTTCGATAGAAATTTACTTCTAAGGAATACAGATATGAAAAAATGGTTAAGTTTAGCTGCATCTACACTGATTGTAGCCTCTTTCACAGCATGTGGTAGTGATGATAACAACAATAGTGAAAATACAACAACTACAACAAGCAGTAGTGCAGTAGCTGCAACAAAAGTTGAGTTTATTGGAATGGATGCACCTTCTTCACAAGCAGATATGTCAAAAGCATATTCAACTGCAAAGGCACGTGTTTATACAAGTGCTACAGAATATACAGACTATCCTCTCTCATACGACATTCTTTTTGATGTTAAAACTAGAGTAGGGACAAATCCACACCCAGCGGGACAACTTTACAATGCAAGAATGGAGCCTTTAAAAGATCCTTATGGAGAGCCACTTATCGCTGAAACACCAGATGCTAACTCACTTCTAAAAGTAGATGACAAACTCTTCTTAGTTTCACACCTAGAGTATGATGATATACTAAGCGATGGTGTAAAAGCTTATAAAACAGCGGGTTGGTACTCAAGAGCACCTATGAATATGATCTTAACAGATATAGAGCAAAATGAAAATGGTACACTTACTGCAGTTGATCAAAAACCAATTGATCACTCAAGTGTTCATGGTGGATGGATCTTCTGTTTTGGTTCTCAAACTCCTTGGAATACTCACCTCGGTGGAGAAGAGGATTATGATCTTTACTACACTGAGACTACAAGTAAAGGCTCAAGAGCTGTTGCAGGTGTAAGATCTATGACTGAACTATACTTTGATGACAACAATGCTACTGTAGCAAATCCATACCACTATGGATACAACCAAGAGGTAGTTGTAAAAGGTGACGGATCATATGACCTACACAAACGCTATGCTATGGGTAGAGGTACGTGGGAGATGTCACAAGTATTTGGAGATGCTAAAACTGCGCTCTATGGTGATGATGGCTCAAACGTATTTATGATGATGTTCGTTGGTGACAAAGCAAATGATCTTTCAGCTGGTACGCTTTACGCTTCAAAATTTAATCAAACAAATGCAGATGGAAGTGCTACAGCAGAGGGTACGCTAGAGTGGATTAAACTTGGTCACGCAACAGAACAAGAGGTTTCAGATTGGACTGAAACACACACATTTTCAGATATCTTTGACTACCTTAGCGCTGAAGATGTAGATGCAAATGCAAGTACTACAGGTTATACAGCTATAAAAGCAGGACAAACTACAGTAGAGTACCTTAAAGTTAAACCAGGTAAAGAGCTTGTAGCAGCATTTTTAGAATCACGTCGTTATGCAGCTATGAAAGGTGCTACAACTGAGTGGAATAAAATGGAAGGTATTGCTATAGATAACACAAACAAAAAAGCATACATGGCTATCTCATACCAAGATAAAGGGATGCTTGCAGATGACTCTTTTGCAACTGACCATATTCGCGTAGCAAAAAACAACTGTGGTGCAACATACCAAATCTCACTTAAAGGTGGACAAAAAGATAGCGAAGGAAACGATATCGCATCTGAATATGTAGGTACAAGCATTATGGCTCCAGCTGGTCTTGTAGGTGAAGAGATAGCTGCAGATGCTAAGGGGAATACTTGTAATGTAAATAAAATTGCAAATACAGACAACATTGCATTCTCTGATAAAATGAAAACACTCTTTATTGGTGAAGATAGTGGTACTCACACAAATAACTTTGTATGGGCTTACAATGTAGAGACTACAAAACTTTCTCGTTTACTTTCTGTTCCAGCTGGTGCTGAGTGTACTGGTCTTCAAGTAGTTGAGAACATGAATGGACACGCATACATCATGAGTAACTCACAACACCATGCTGACTTTACTAAAACAACTCCTGATGAGTTAAAAGAAGCACTTGCTCCAAATATCGATAGATTTGGTGGTAACTTTGGTTATATCGGTGGAATGCCAGGTATTAAATAACAAAATTTTAAAGAGGTATCTCACCTCTTTAAATCCCTCTACAAAAGATATAAATCATACAGGCTTACAACTATGCAAACAAAAAATATTTTACTCATCACTCTATCTTTTCTAGGTGGATTTATTCTTAATGCTTGTAATTCAAACTCTTCAGATACTCAAGAGATAGAATCACAAAACACTACTGAAGTCTATAACGCTCCTATGCAAGGCTCACTTCGAGCGCGTACACTTTTTGAAAACCCCTATGCAAACATACCAGCACAGTGCTACATTGAGACATCTTATGGGACTCAAAATGCCTGTCTCTTTTGTCACTCAAACGCAGCCGCAAGACAAAAACTAGGCAACACTACCCCTCAGGCTGGACTTGACCCACTTTTAGGAAACCTACAACTCGAGTACGCCTTTGGTGCAGCAGATAGATTTAGTGTCTCACCCAATATAAACCCGTGGGAAAACACCATCAAGCCAGAGCTTTTAGAGGCTGCGTTTGATAAACTAGATATCAATGAGTCTGCGTGGGATATGAAAAGCTATATCCAAACAGACAATTGGCAAGCAGCATATAACAAAAAACGTGGTGATAAAAAAGTAAGCAACAGTACCATCAAAGATGATGCATTTCGTCTCTTTCCAGCTCTTAATCCCACTGCACTTCCTGCTGATAGTGATGGATTTGTACGAACTTCAAATAGTGATGAAGCACTCTTTGAAGATAATCTTGGGAAAAATACTGGCTGGAGAGCTATAAACTTTATGCCTTATGGTATCTTCACTCCACACACAGGAAGCGTAAGCGGTGTTTACATCCGTTTAGACGCAAAGTTTATGAAAGACTCTAATGGAAGTTTTAATCTCGATATATATAAAGAGAATTTAGATCTTCTTGAACAAGCTATCGCCGATAGAATAGAAAATAATGCTACGCACTACAGAGGACTTGCAAATGATGAGGAGATAATCGCAGGACTTTTTCCACTCAAAACTGAATTTGCACATCCGCTACACTATGTGGATGTAGAAGCCGATGGAGTAAACTCTAAGTTCCCTGGAACTCGTTCTCTAAGAGTTAAAGAGATCAGATATATGTACAAGTGGAAAATGTACTACACAGATGAACCTATTTCTAAAGATGAGAATGCACCGCTTTACTACAATGAAAAAGAAACATGGATAAACAATGGTGCTGGCTGGTGGATGAGTGGATTTATAGAAGATCAAGAGGGTGAGCTTAGAGCGCAAACGCCTGAAGAGATGATGCAGTGTGTTGGGTGCCATAGTTCGCGTTATGGATTTGAACCTGAACACTTTAACTCAGGTACAGGTAATACTATCGATACAGTATGGTCTTTTTCACGTAAGTTTGCAGGTGACTTAGGCTGGAGGGAGATGGACTATCTTGGGTATAAACGCAATACATCTGCATTAGAGAACGAAACTGCTGGAGTTGCTCACAGAGGTGACCCTATCAACCGTGATGCAAAAAAGGGTGAGTTTAGAAAGTTTCTTGATCATGTTGTAGGTATCTCTTTATATGGGGATATGTCTGCATCCGTTGAGAAGTATTTGCAAAAAGAGATTAGAGTTGCTAATGGATATAGCAGTGACTTTCAAGCACTTGAGTTTACAACATCACAAGAGTTACGATCTATCCAAGAGAGTAGACTCAGCCTCATTCGAGAGTTTACTGCAAAAAAAGCGTATCTCACTGAGCAAAACTACATTCAAGCGCCACTACTCTATCCGACATTCCAAGAGTCCCTTACTGGAGCGAAAGGATACAGAAAAGTGGTAGCTACACAACGCTACACAAAAGGAAAAGATTACTTTGGAGTCACCCCTTTTACATTTAAGTACTACCGTGATGGAAACGATACCTATACACACATAGATGGATCAGCATACACTTTTGGAGAGACCATCACAGATAGACCCTATCACACAGAGGAGACCATACTACGAGGTGTTGGGATGATTGAAACCCTTATAGATGAAAATGGAGATAACTATGATGCAGAGTATCTTCCTATACTCAAATATCCTCAAGAGTATGAGCTACAATAGTTCAGTAGAGAACATGGCTGATTCATTTTACCACTAATCATGCGAATAGCTTGAGAAAACTTATATATTTTTCTCTTCTAAGTACAATGATGGCTATATTTCTCATGATAGAGAAATTAGTTGGAGCATGCTTTGTTCGGATAAGTGATGTATCTTCACAAAATATTACATCTTTAATGTAGTACTTATTCTCTATCGCCCAATGATTTCTGATACCAATGTTGTATTCTTGAGCAGATAATGTTTTGCTACACTACTTAAAAAATGGCTTTAAATAGGGGTGTATAGATGTTTTATAACAAATTATACTGTATAATCTCACTATGAACACAATAGAGAACATAGAAACAATGATACAAAAGAACATAGCAGTTATGGTCTACTTCTCAGCACCAACTTGTAATGTCTGTCATGCACTTAAGCCTAAACTACTTGAAGAGCTAGAGAAGAACTTTAGTGAGTTTAAAGTGGAGAGTGTAGATATATCGGTAGAAGAGGAGATAGCACCTCACTTTGGCGTTTATGCCATCCCAACCGTTTTAATATACCTAGATGGCAAAGAGTTTGTAAGAAAGTCTCGTCATATGTCTGTGGCAGAAGTTGTAGCAGAGATAAAACGCCCGTATGAGATTATGCTCTCGTAATTATACTAACTTACTTTAGATGCCTATTATCCGCATAAAATTGTCTGCAATTGTTTGACTCTTATTTTTAAAAATACTAGCAGGCTCTTCTGTGTAGTATTTATCAACACTCTCAAAGAAGAGTTCTAGCCATCGCTCAAATGTCTCGCGTTTGAGACCCTCCATATGCATGTGAGGTTTTAGAGGTTGTCCAGTGTAACTTGCGTCACCTAAAATAGTAGATGCCCAAAAATCTGTTAAGAGATTTAAATGCACTTGCCACTCATCGCTAATCATCTCATCTCCAAGTTTTTCAATGAAAAAATCAGCAACAATCTCATCTTTAAGTATCTGGCTATAAAAACGATCAACCATCTTTCGTATATTTTCTTTAGTAATAGTTTGATATTGCATAATTCTCTTTTTATTTAATTATACTGTTTAAACTTTAAGATTACAGAGTGTCACACTTTTGTATTGATTTAGATATAAATATATATTACAATTTGGTATCTTAAATTGTAAAAGGGTATTTTTATGAAAAAAGCGATATTGTTTTCATTAGTTGCAGCATTAGCGATAATGAGTGGTTGTAGTAGTGACTTTTCATCAGAATCAGGAGACAATGAGATAGATAAAGCCATTCAAACTGAAATAGTTTGTGATGGCAAAGATGGTTTAGCATCTATCTCTTACAATGCCTATGGCAATGCTAACAGTGCTACTAAGGTTCAGTTTTCTGAAATCGCTACACCACTCGGGAGTGCACAGCTAACTCCACAAGCTTCATCAATGGTTACAATTAATAGCGAGATACAGTCTATCGGTTTTACAAAACTTATGGCTACAAACGAGTCAAATAACGGTGAAGTATTTGGTCTTCTTAAAAACTACATGGATGCTCCAATAACATTAGCTGATGGTAGCCCTTATATCTGTAATGGAACAAACTCAGGTGTTGGTTCAGGGCTTGATTATACTTCTATCTTACAAAAAAACAATGCGCTTTACATGGTTGCACAGTTTGAGTGTCAAGTTGGTGCTATGTATATGGCAGAGCTAGAGCAAGATGCAGATAATGGAGCTCTTGAAGTAAAAGATGATTCACTAAAATTTATCTCTCAAAAAGCCGAATTTGGTGGTTTTGTTCACTGTGCTGGTCAAAAAACTCCTTGGGAGTCTCACTTAGGAAGTGAAGAGTATGAACCAAACGCAAGAGCGGTTTTAGAAGATGCAAATGAAACTACAGGACTTACTGGAAGTAAATACTACGATGAAGTAGCTAAGTACTGGGATGATAATATCTCTATGGCTAGTCCATACTACTACGGTTGGACTCCAGAGGTTACAATAGACAAAGAGGGTGAAGCAGTTTATGCAAAACACTATGCTATGGGTCGTATGTCTCATGAGTTAGCTTATGTAATGCCAGATCAGAAAACAGTTTATATGAGTGATGATGGTACAAATGTTGGTC
>JAYEJR010000065.1:0-2658 GCA_034660715.1 Campylobacterota bacterium
TTTTATGAGAAGCAATATGCCCTCCCTTGAGTCTTATATGAGGAAACTTTATGTAGGATGTTAAAGAGGGTGTCGCACTTCCTAGAACTACATTTACACCATGTAACTTCCCCATATATATCGCTATGTCTCTGGCGTTGTATCTTGGACGAGAGGATGATTTGTAGCTATCATCATGCTCTTCATCCACTACTATAAGCCCCAACTCTTTTATAGGGAGAAAGAGTGCTGAACGAGGACCTGCTATGATCTTTGCTTCCCCAGAGTGAATCTTCTCAAGAGCGATTTTTTTCTGTTTTGGCGTGAGCTTAGAGTGCCACATGACAACGGACTCACCAAAGTGTTCCTCTAAACGCAGACCCATCTGAGGAGTCAGAGAGATTTCAGGCATGAGAAATATACTTCTTTTGTTTTCTAAAAGTAACTCTTCAAAGTACTTCATATATATCTCTGTTTTACCACTTCCTGTATCACCAAAAAGAAGAGACACTTTGTGTTCTTTTAAAAATAGAAGAGCTTTTTTTTGTTTAACTGAAAGAGCTATTTTACTCTCAAAAAAGTTCCCACGCGGAGCATGGGAACCAGTCTCACTTTGCTCGTTCCCATGCTCCGCATTGGAATGTCCCTTGAAAGAAATGTCTTTAAAATGCATATTAAATGCCACCATCAAAGAAAAAGCATCCCCCAAAGAGCAGACATAGTAAGTAGCTATAAACTTCGCTAACTCTATCTGTTTAGTAGAGTAAACGCCATCACTGATTTCTAAGATTTCATGAGTATCAAAAGAGGGTTTCTCACAACTGACAAGAACAACAGCATCTTTAACTCGTTTGTTAAATTCAACTGATACTTTACTGCCTGTTATTATGGTTTTTGAGGAGTGGTATGAGTACTCACCGAGAGGTGAGCCTATGATTGAGAGGGTGTAGTAGTTCAATCTTTACTTTGTATGTGAAAAACTCTGTACAGTTTTATACATACTGTACAACAAAGAACCAATAAATGCTACAATCCCAACTGTATATAAAATATTCATCTAAATATCCTCTAACTCTTTTACTTACTAATTATAACAGTGTAAGAAAAAGTAGAAATGACAGCAATAGCTGCAATAATAATCATGATTTGTTCCATCTATAACTCTCCTAACTCTTTGATATGAAGTTCAATTTTCTTTGCAATTATAGCAATCCAAATCTTTTAAGCTTGGGAAAGCTTATTTAAACTAAAAAACAATACAACTGTTGTTGCTACAGCAATTAATAATATTGCGATTGTTCCTGCATCCATTATAAATCCTTTATTTCTTTTGTTTTGTTAGATATTTTTATAACAATGATTGTTATAAAAATAAGCATCACAAATGTAAAAACAACACCTATCCAAAAAATAGTGTCTGTACCGGAAGTGTCATAACGTTTAATAATGCTTCCAACCAATACTACTAAAATACCAAATGCAATACTCATTGCTATTCTAAGTGTATTTAATATCTCTTTTATTTCATCTATTTTAGCCATATATCATTATAGCACAAAGTTAGTCGGTTAACTCTGAGCAGTATGTATCTGATTTTGTACAGCTAAAAGTTCCATCTCCACTATTATAAGTAAAAACAACATCCGTTCCACCTACTTTATATTTTACAGTTGATTTATTAGCGTCTACATTCGCTCGTGTATGCCAGTGTCCTGAACTGTTTTTTGCAGTTATACCATAAGTAAGTACACCCCCAAATAAAGCACCGTCGTCAAGCTCATTGCTACCTGAGCCTCTTCCTATAAAACTGCTACTACCAGTAATGAGTCTAGATTGGCGTTCAGTGATGATGGCTGAGCGTATAGAGGCAATATCTGCTCGTCCTTTACTTATTTCACCTTCAATTTTCATCCCTGTAAATTTAGGAATAGCTATTGTCGATAGTATACCTAGTACAACAATAACAAAAATCAGTTCAATAACCGTAAAAGCTTTTTTCATAACAATATCCTTATTTCTAATATTATTAAACAGATAACCTACTTACTGATAATAGGAGTCTGCTAATGTAGTGTTAATGTCTAATGCTGAAAAACTCAACACAGGTGGATGTGTTATATTTCCATCTCTACAATAAATAATTAAACCCAAGTTTGTCTCACCAAACTTTCCAAAGCTACCATTTGGACACATCGCTCCTGTTAGAGTATCTGACACAAGAGTTATATCATCAGGAACTTTAATATATGTACTTACTTTCATACTGAGTACACTTCCCCCACTACGAGTCGCTTTAGAGTACATAGATGGCAGAGATGTTCTGTTCATAGTGCCTACAAAAGACTCTATATTTTGAGACAATGCACTCTTTTGTACTGCATTTAACTTTACAAGTGCAGTAGCAGCTAAAATACCAAGTATTACTATAACAAACACTAACTCAATCATCGTGAAAGCTCTTTTATTCATTCTCTCTGCCTTGTCTTGAAACTAATTTAAATCAACATTGTATCATATAAAAAATATTAAATATATAAAGATTAAGATAGTGAAGGAGAGAGGGGGCTATATACTTATCCACTTAAAGTGGATAAGTTATGGATTATTGGTAGTAAGTATCAGCTAAAGTTGCATTTACATCAGAATTAATAAAACTTAACACAGGTGGGTTCGTTGCAT
>JAYEJR010000066.1:0-2653 GCA_034660715.1 Campylobacterota bacterium
CAAAGTGAAGGATATCTTTAGCTTGTATCATATCCTTGTCACCACGTCCACTTAGGTTGACGATGATGAGTTTATCTTTGATATTTGGTATCTTTTTTAAGTATGCTACAGCATGAGAGGACTCAAATGCTGGGATGATTCCCTCTTTTTGAGAGAGCCATACAAAAGCATCAAGCGCTTCTTGGTCAGTGATATTTCCATAACTTACACTCTCATTATCTTTATGAAAAGCATGTTCAGGACCTATGCCTGGGTAGTCAAGTCCAGCGCTTATGGAGTGGGCTTCGAGTATCTGGCCATCTTCATCTTGAAGTAGGTAAGACATCTGACCATGCAGAACCCCAGGACGCCCCTTATCAAGAGAACAGCCATGCTTGTCAGTCTCGACTCCAAGTCCACCAGCCTCGACGCCTATGCACTCTACGCAAGGGTCTTCTAAGAAGTGTTGAAACATACCGATGGCATTTGAACCACCACCTATACAGGCAACAACATGGTCGGGAAGACGGTTTTCTTTCTCAAGTATCTGCTCTCTTGCTTCATACCCTATGATAGCTTGAAAGTCTCTAACCATCATAGGGTAGGGGTGAGGACCAGCTACAGTACCGATGATGTAGAATGTGTCACGAGCATTGGTTACCCAGTGTCTTATAGCATCGTTCATCGCGTCTTTGAGTGTACGACTTCCAGACTCTACAGCGTTTACTTTTGCCCCTAGAAGTTTCATACGAAAAACATTGAGTTCTTGGCGTTCAACATCTTTAGCACCCATAAATATCTCACACTCTAAGCCGAGTAAAGCACAGATAGTTGCAGTAGCAACACCATGTTGTCCAGCACCAGTCTCAGCGATAACTTTTTTGTAACCAAGGCGTTTAGCCATAAGCCCTTGTGCTATAACATTGTTTACTTTGTGTGCCCCAGTATGGTTAAGGTCTTCGCGTTTAAAGTAGACTTTTGCACCTAGCTCATTTGATATATTTTCCGCATAGTAGAGTGGAGAAGGGCGACCTACATAATCTTTTAGATAGTAGTGAACCTCTTCCCAAAACTCTTTGTTGAAACGAATGCTTTCATACTCGTCTTTAAGTTTAAGTAGGGCTGGCATAAGTGTTTCGGGAACATAACGACCACCATGAATTCCAAAGTGTCCATTTTCATCTGGATCAAATTTTGAAGCACTAGGAATATACATTAATCAACCTCTATTAAAGAGTAGACATCAGTCTTCTCTTCTAGTTTTTTTATACCATCAAGAAAAGTAAGTCCGATGATAAAACAGCACTCAACACACTCTGCTCCAGTCTGTTTCACAAGAGTAGCTGCTGCGTTTGCTGTTCCACCTGTAGCTATTAGGTCATCTATTATGAGGACTCTTGCACCTTTTTCTTCACCAAATGCATCGATGTGAACTTCTATCTCATCAACACCATACTCTAGTGCATATTTTTCGCTAATAGTAGTGTAAGGGAGTTTCCCTTTCTTACGAATAGGAACGAAACCTATTTGTAGCATTTGAGCTAATGCTGCACCAAAGATAAAACCACGAGCATCAATTCCAGCAATATACTCTAGTTGGTAGCCTTTATATCTCTGATAAAGGTGGTTCATCAAAACACTATAAGCTTCTTTGTTATTTAGAAGAGTTGTGATGTCTTTAAAGACTATTCCCTCTTTTGGAAAGTCTTTTATATCTCTAATTGAGTTTTCTATTATCTTACGTTCAGTGTTTGTTAATACCACATTTTATCCTTTATAGAAGTGCATCTATTCTACCCTCAAGGGCTTTAATCTTACCATTTAGTCTATCTACTTCTTGTCTATGTTTAGAGTTTCTACCCTTAAGTACTTTGAGCTCATTTCTTAGTTTAGTGAGCTCTTCGCTGAGTATATCTACATTACCAAGGGCACGCTGTAGTTGGATCTGGTACTTACGGATTAGAATCTCCGCTTCATGAAGTGTAAGTTTCATCAAGTCATTACTTCTTTGTTCTTTGTTTGTAATACTTTTAAAGTAGTACATCTTTACAAAGAGATAGACAGAAACTATAGAAAGAATCGTTAAGAGTGACCATTCCCAAAACATAGGATTATAACTCTATCTTCTCTACACGACCACAGTGACGACCGCCATCAAAGCTTCCAGCAATCCATGCATCAAGTATAGACTCAGCAACACCTTTTCCAACTATACGCTCACCAAAACATAAAACATTTGCATCGTTGTGTCCACGGGCAACCATAGCAGTGTAGGCATCATGACATAGAGCAGCACGTATACCTTCATGACGATTTGCAGCCATACTCATTCCAATACCACTTCCACAGATTAAGATACCTTGAGCAGAGCTGTCTTCTAAAATAGATGTAGCTACCTTGTGTGCATAGTCTGGATAGTCAACTCTGTCTTTAGAAAATGGACCTAAATCAACTACTTCATGACCTTTCTCTTTTAGTAACTCAACTGTATAGTCTTTTAACTCGATTCCGGCATGGTCTGTTGCAATGTAAAATTTCATTTTATTCCTTTAGTTTGATAATAATAGTTCTAGTATAGTTCTCACAGGTAAGAGGAGAACATAGTCTTTAATCGGCGTCATTAGAACGATAAGAACGATTATGATTCCATATCTTTCATTTTTATAGAAAAACT
>JAYEJR010000067.1:0-2652 GCA_034660715.1 Campylobacterota bacterium
TCTATCGCCTCTTGAAGGATATGGTTTTTTAGTATGTACTTTGGATTTACAGCTAACATCTTCTCGTGGCGTTTAGACTCGCTTAAAGTCTCTTTTTCTAAACGCAGAGTATATTTATCTAGCCAGCTATCTAGAGGAGCTCTGTTAACTGCAATATCTAAAATAGGAGACTTCTCCCCATTAAAATGAGAAAGTTTTCTAAAAAAGAGTGTGTAGTCTATGGTCGCGTTTCCCATCGCACTTAGCATCCCTTGAAAAAGTACTCTATCATCCTCATCTTCTTTCTCTAGACCCATTTTCTCATACATTATCTCAGAGTAAACATTCTCATAGGTACTTCTATACTCATCATCCAAAACCTCTTCAGTAAGTACGTAGTTTACAAGTGGAGAGAGTGTACGAGAAAGCATATCTAAGTTCCAGTGAGCCACTCCAGGTTGCGAGCCAAAACTATAACGGCCATCCCTGTCTGTATGGTTACAGACATACTGTTTATCATACGAGTCCAAAAATGCAAATGGACCATAATCTATAGTTCGTCCATCTATTGACATGTTGTCAGTATTCATAACTCCATGGTTAAAACCTACACTCTGCCACCTTGCAATAGTAGTTGCAGTCTTTTTCACTATCTCTTTGTACATCTTAAGATATATATCTTCACTTCCCTTGAGATAGGGAAAACTCTCCTCTATCACATAGTCAGCAAGTTGTTGAAGTTTACTATATTCACCAGTAGAGTTAAAGTACTCGAATGTCCCAAAACGAACCCAAGTTGGAGATAAACGCAGTACTATCGCACCCTTTTCCCATCTCTCTCTTCGTACATCAGTATCACTTCCTATGAGAGCTAAAGCGCGAGAAGTCTCGATACCTAGACCATGCATAGCCTCACTCATAAGATACTCTCTTATAGATGAGCGAAGAACTGCACGACCGTCACCTTGACGAGAGTACTCTGTCAAACCTGAACCTTTAAGTTGTAGGTTCTGTCCATTGAACTTACCAAGATTTATAGCACGACCATCACCTAAACGCCCAGCAAAGTGACCAAACTGATGTCCAGAATATGTCATAGCAAAAGTTTCACTTCCATCAAGTTTTTTACTTCCGTTAACAATAGCAATCAACTCTTCATCAAGAGTTAAATCTTCATCTATCCCAAGAAGTTTTGCAGCATCTTGTGATGTAGAGATAAGAAAAGGTTTATCAAGTGGTGTCGGGTCTACTTTTGTGTAAAAAACACTGTCGTGTTCGAGGTAAGGATTTGTTAGTTTTAGGTTTGAGAACTTCATAAGGAGTTTTAACAAAGGAACTTATAAAAACTCCCTAATTATATAAGCTAAACTATTTTTGAGAGTTTGACTTAAGATAAATTCATTAAACTACCCAAATGAATAAAAACCTACAAACAGTATTTAAATACCATGAACAGACTAAACATTCACAACAGAGGTATGCTCGCTCACTAGGATATATGGACTGGGAGACACAACCAAATCCTTTTAGAGAGTATAGAGGAACCGATAACTTTCTCCTTCCTTTGGCATTAGAGAATCAAACGCCACCCTATCATCTTCTTGATAGTGAACTACCATCAGCTCCTCTTTTAAAAGAGTCTATCTCTCAGCTACTACAGTTCTCTATGGGTATAGCTGCTTGGAAAGTCTCAGGGCCCAGTTCTTGGGCTGTGAGGTGTAACGCTTCTAGTGGTAACCTTCACCCTACTGAAACATATCTAGTTCTACCTCCTGTTTTAGAGGAACAAAATGAAAAATCTAATGTCTATCACTACACCTCTAAAAACCATGGACTTGAAAAACTTTGTGAGTTTGAAACCACTTTTTGGCAAAAGCTACCAAAGGGGAGTTTTCTTGTAGGTCTCGCAGGTATCTCATGGCGTGAAGTTTGGAAGTATGGTGAGCGTGCATTTAGGTATGTAAACCTAGATGCAGGACATGCAGCTCAGTCTATAAATGTATCTGCTAAAATGCTTGGATGGAAACTTACAAGACTCGATGGCGTTAGTGATGCTGATATCGATAGACTCTTAGGACTAGGGCAAGATAGCCGCTTTTTTGAAGTCGAACGTGGAGATATGCTATTTGTAGTTTCGCCCCAAAGTGTTGAGAGTTCTCTAAAAATAGACTCTCTTGTAGAAAATGTCCCTCTAGTATACGAAGGTATAGCTAATAAACTCTCACCAACTATGCAGAGTTGGGAGATAATACCTGAGATAGAAGAGGCTACTACAGAATCGCCAGTAGTTCAAAAGTCTGTTAAAGACCAAACTTCTTTGCCTCAAGCAACTAGAGAGTCTAAAGATATCGTTCTTAAACGCCGCAGTATCCATGTCATGGACAAAATCCGCTCATCTATTACAACAGAGCAGTTCCACACTCTTCTTGATGGCGTTTACAGCTCCCTTGATGCTAAAGAAAACTCTGCTCACTTGGTTCTCTTTGTTCATAGAGTCGAGGAGTATAAATCAGGTCTTTATATACTTATACGAAATGAGAGAGATTTGGACTCGCTTCAAACACAAATGCACTCAGGATTTGAGTGGCAAAAGATGGCGTTTAAAGGACTTTATCTTTTAGAAGAGAGAGACTTGATGATGGCTTCAAAAGCGATAAGCTGTTCTCAAGACAT
>JAYEJR010000068.1:0-2625 GCA_034660715.1 Campylobacterota bacterium
CTACAAACCCAAATGGCGTTTACGGAGCTACTAAACTTGCAGGTGAGATAGCTATGCAAAACATCAATCCAAAAGACTCTATTATCATTAGAACTTCATGGGTATATAGCTCATTTGGAGCTAACTTCGTAAAAACTATGCTGCGTTTAGGAAAAGAAAAAGATTCACTCCGAGTTATTTACGATCAAGTAGGAACTCCTACATATGCAAGAGATTTAGCAAGAGCAATTCTTCAGATAATTCAACATTCAAAATTTCTGGAACTAAATTCCGACACCCCCGTTGTTAAAACAAAAGAGGGGTGCAACATTCAAAATTCAAGCACTCATACTGAAATTTATAATTTCAGTAATGAGGGCGCAGTAAGCTGGTATGACTTCGCTAAAGAAATAATGAGAATGGCTAAGATAGATTGTAGCATCAACCCAATAGAAACTAAAGAATATCCTACTCTAGCACAAAGACCACACTACAGCTTACTGAATAAATCAAACATAAAAGAAGAGTTTAATCTAACTATTCCATACTGGAAAGATAGTCTAAATGAATGTTTAAAAAAGATGGGAGAAAAAAAATAATGGCAACTACAAGAATTAAAATTCAGTACAAGCGAGGCACTAAATGCTGAGTCGTAAAAACATACTACTAACAGGAACAGCAGGCTTCATAGGTTCTAACTTCGTTCCATACTTTCTAGAAAAGTATCCAGAGTACAATCTCATAAACTTAGACCTACTGACATATGCAGGTAACTTAGAAAACCTCAAAGAGTGTGAATCTAATCCTAGATACAAATTCATCAAAGGGGACATCTGTAACCGTGAACTTATAGAGTTTATATTTAGAGAGTATGACATCAATGGAGTCATTCACTTCGCAGCTGAATCTCATGTAGATAATAGCATCAAAAACCCAGGTATCTTTATAGAGACAAATGTAAATGGTACTTTCACTCTTTTAGATGTAGCTCAAAAGTATTGGATGGAGAAACCATTTAACTACAAGAAAGACTATGAAGGGTGCAGGTTTCACCACATAAGCACAGATGAAGTCTACGGAACTCTAAATGCCACTGACCTCTTCACAGAGGAGACACCTTATGCTCCAAACTCTCCATACTCAGCATCTAAAGCAAGCTCTGATATGATAGTTCGTTCATACCAAGAGACATATGGAATGAATACAGTCATAACAAACTGCTCAAATAACTATGGTCCTAAACAGCATGATGAGAAACTCATCCCTACCATCATCAGAAAAGCACTAGCAGGTGAAAGTATTCCAATCTATGGTGATGGTAAAAATATTAGAGATTGGTTATATGTACTTGATCACTGTAAAGGAATAGATTTAGTCTATCATACAGGTAAAGAAGCAAATGTTTATAACATAGGTGGAAGAAATGAGAGAACAAACCTTCAGATAGTTGATACTATATGCAATATACTAGACCAACAAGTACCAAAAGACTCTTCATATAAGGAGCTTATAACCTTTGTAGAAGACAGAGCCGGACACGATAGACACTATGCTATAGATGCAACAAAACTAGAGACACAACTTGGCTGGAAGGCTGATGAGAACTTTGACTCTGGGATTATTAAGACTGTTGATTGGTATTTACAGAAGTATAATCAGTAGAATCTTTTAAATGTGCAGCTTAAGCTGCACCTAGAAATACTTTACTTTTTACACTCACCAACTTCTATCATATCTCTATTTTTCTCCACGATTTTAGGACCTATTCCCTTGACTTCCTTGAGAGACTCTTTACTTTTAAAACAGTGAGTTTTTCCATACTCTAGTATAGCCTCAGCCTTTTTATCTCCAACTCCGTTAAGCGCTGTAAGTTCTGTCTTAGTTGCATTGTTTATGTCAACAGCACCAAAAAGCAGTGATGCTCCAAGTGCTAGAGTAGCTAGTGTTTTCATTTGAAATCCTTGTTATTTTAGATGTATTTATTCTACAGTAAAAAACTAAAAATATGTAATTTTATTGCAAATAATATGTTTTTTGTTTTTTTACGCTACTTATAAGCAAGAACCAGAGTAGAGAAAACGACAGTTAGCGTTCCT
This sequence comes from Campylobacterota bacterium, assembly GCA_034660715.1. GTDB lineage: Bacteria > Campylobacterota > Campylobacteria > Campylobacterales > Sulfurimonadaceae > Sulfurimonas. Next base: position 2,076 of record JAYEJR010000068.1, read on the forward strand.
AGCATCCATATATTTAGATTACATACTCTTAAGCCAACCAAAGCAGGTTCAAAGAATGAACCCACTATAATCACACTATAAAAATCATAAATCACACAAGGAAACACCCCTTGAGTAACGAAGAGCTAGAACTACTTATGTTAAAACACGCTTCGAGCATCTCATCACAGAAGTCATTTGCTAAAGAGATAGGCTTTAGCGTGGGTAAGATAAACTACGTTTTAAATGCTCTGATAGACAAAGGACTCATCAAGTCTGAAAACTTCCTTACGTCTCAGAACAAAAGAAAGTATAAGTATCTTTTGACGGACAAAGGCATCGAAAAGAAGATCTTCCTTACTCGTAAGTTTATAGAGAAAAAGAAGGCTGAGTATGAAGAGCTCCAGAGGGACCTAGAGATTGATATGATGAAACAGGGAGTAAACTAAATGCCAAGTCGTAAAATAGCAGTAGCAGGAACAGGATACGTAGGAATTTCAAATGGAATACTTCTAGCACAACACAACGAGGTAGTAGCCCTAGATATTATCCCCCAAAAAGTAGAGATGCT
>JAYEJR010000069.1:0-2608 GCA_034660715.1 Campylobacterota bacterium
GTCTCTTTATCTTCAAGCCAAAAATCATACAGCTCTTTAAAAATATCCGACTCTAGGTCTCGAACACCAACAAATTTATTATCATCTGTGTTTATGTTGTCGCAACCTATAAAACCATATTCGGATATCGTTATATTTTTCATAATTTATTCGCTATCGCCATTATAGATTTTGATATATTCCGATGTCTCAAAAGTTTCATTGACTTTATAAACTCTATTTAGTTGTTTATCACTGTTTTTGATATATATATTTTCTGTTTTTTCTTGAATAAAGTCATTGTTAAGAACAAACTCAATATCTCCCCAATCCCCATAAAAATACTCAGCTAAAAGAGGAATGATGTTTACTCTAAAAATCTCATCGAGTTTCTCTTTTGTAGGAGTTTTTTTAAGTGGTAAAAAGTAACTGTGTCCTATGGTGTGTTCTCTATCGTGTATATACTCTATTCTCTCATTTATCGCTTCGAGAACTTTTTGTATCTCTATGCCATCCACTAAGAGATCTTCAAAGAGTTCAGCTCTAGGCATCATCTCTTCAAAAACAAATCGTCTTCTTAACGCAGTGTCAATCTGAGCTATACTTCTATCTGCTGTATTCATAGTCCCTATGATGTAAAGATTTGACGGAACACCAAAAGGTTCGCCATCTTCGCCACTATAAGGAAGTCTTACTCGCAACTCTTCATCTTCACCTATGCGTTTAGATGGTTCTATGAGGGTGATGAGTTCTCCAAAGATTTTAGAGATGTTTCCTCTATTTATTTCGTCTATTATTAGGATGTGGTTTTTATTGTAGTTTTCAATACTATTTATAGGTAAAGTTTCATCTACAACTTCTTTCCAAGCAGAATGTCCATTAGAGGCTCTACCTAAAACTATCGATGAAGAAGCACTCATACTTTGAAATGTATAATCCTCATTTAGAATATAATATTCGCTCTCCTCTGTGAGATCTATTTTACTCAAAATCTCTTTTTTCAATTTAGAAGAATTAAAAGAAACCGTTTGAGCTTTTCTAATTTTAGAACCTTTTAAAACTCTAAAACTATTTTCATCATCTTGTATCATTTCTGCTTGAATGTTTATCATTGGAGCATTAAGTTTGTATTTTTTATGCTGAGTTGTAGTTGAAATTGTTTTCTTTTTTTGTGCTTTTAAAGCAAGTTCTTTAAAAGTTCCTGAGACTACATCATAAATCATCTCGTTTCCATCTTCATTACCTATTTTTCCAACAGGAATAGCCTTTATCCCCTCAACAAACTCCTCATACCCATAACTCTGATGAAAAGTAACAAACTCTATCTGCCCAGCTTTTTTATACTCTTCAAATTTAGCTTTTAAAGCTTTTCTATTTTGGGGAGTCTCTTCTTCATGCTCTAAATAAAACTCATTGTCTATAATCTCTATAGCTCTGTTGATAGTATTATAAGTTTTTCCAGTCCCCGGAGGTCCATATAGTATTTGGTTTAACGGTATGTTTGGTATATTTATTTCTTCTTTATAGTTTTCTTGTACCTTGTCTAAATTACCTTCATAGTATTCATTCCATAATCGCGATGAAAACTCATAAAAATCTTCATTTTGAGCTTTCATTGCAATAAGTTTTTTTTGTACCTCAGAGATTTTATTTGTTTCAATATTGTGCTTTTGAGCTAGAAATTTAAATGCTTTTTCAGAAGCAATTCTTAGTAACGTATTTTCAGGTGCATACATAAATGCAATTTTCCATTTAACAGCAGGACCAATTTTTATATTGTCTATTTTATCAAACTCTTTATTTTGTGCTGCGATAATAATCTCAATAATTAATGCTTTTATATTTTCAAAGGCTCTGTACTTATCTGCACCAAATTTAGTAGACCATCCATACTCACCATTGGTTTGCTGTCCTTTATTTAATTTTTTTTCTTCTGCTTGAGGGTCACGTTTGAAAATTCCAAATTTATATGCAGATCCTCCCCAAATACTCAAAACATCAGTTGTTTTTGATTCTAACCAATATGTAAATGAATCATCTCTATTTAAATTTGTATATTCAGAAAGTGTCATAGCTTTGATCTTTGCTAGTGTCCATCTCTCTAAAAATTCATCTCTTAAGCCTTTCCAAACCTCTATCATTTCTTTTCCTCATCATATTGATTAAACAACTCTTTTTCTAAATTCTCAAACATCTCATCTTGTTCAATTATACTACCATTGGCAATATCAGATTCACTTTGACTAATAAGTTTTATTAAATTTGGAATATCTTCACACATAATTGACTTCTCCGTTATCATTTGGCATAATACTTAAATACAATTTCCTTCGGGATCGCTCTTCTTTTTAGAAGAGCAAAAAACTTCACGACACCACCGCCTCAAACTCATCTCTAAACTTCGTGATAAAAGAGACAAGTACTTGCGAGATAGATGGTGCGAAAACACAGATAGTTTTTCCGTTCATAGTGTCCGCTAGTTCAAAGAGTTTGTCCAAGTCGGCTTTTGTGCCATTTCCGTTTAAAATCTTTCCTACTATCTTATCGCTCCAGCCACTTCCATCTCGACAAGGAGTACACTGTCCGCACGACTCTTCATGATAAAACTCTAAGATGTTTTTGAGAGCTT
>JAYEJR010000070.1:0-12770 GCA_034660715.1 Campylobacterota bacterium
TAAATGTTAGACGGGCTTTAGAAAAACTTCCATCTACAAAGTCTTCTAAGTCATCACTTCCAGAGTTTTCAAAAAGTAAAAACTCTTGAGGAATTAGCTTGTCATTTTGAGTGATAGCATAGTACTCCTCTTTATTCTCATGAAGTCCACGATGAATCTCTTTTAAAACATCACCAACACTCCAACCTTTACCAACAAAGTGTTTGTCAGTTTTAAGTTCTTGAGCTTCTGCTACAAGTCTGTCTATTTTTCTCAAAAGTTCAGAACTATAAAGTCCGTTCTCTTTTTTGGTATCGATGATAACTTCCATAGTTACAGAACCACGAAGTTCATGATCAACAGTGTCTGTAGCTATTTTTACTGGTGAGTTGTCTGGCTGCCATGAGAGTGGGTCGTGCTTGAACTGAACTCCAGTTGCAAAGTAAACCCATATCACTGTTATAACTGCACTTGCAACTACAATCTTTTTAGCATGGTTTACACTAAAGTCAGCGATAGTGATAAGGATTTTGTCCATAGTCTCACTGTTCTTCTTTTGAGACTCTTTAGCTGCCTTCATCGGAAGTGTTGCAAGTATTGCTGGGAGTAAAACTAGAGTGTTAGCAAGTGCTATGATAACTCCAAGTGCTGCAAATACTCCTAAGTCTGCGATAGGAGCAATAGATGCAGTTGAGAACGAAAGAAGCCCAGCTGCAGTTGTAAGTGATGTCATGATGATAGCCAGACCAGAGTGACCAAGAGAGTAGCTAATAGCTCTGTTCTTATCTCCGTTGGCGTTTAGATGTTTAAAAAACATCGCAAGAAGGTGAACTACCGCACCGATACCAACAGCTAGTAAGAAAGATGGAAGTATCTGAGTAGGTATGGTTATAGGTGTTCCAACAAGAGCCATGATTGAAACAGTTGTGAGTAGTGAAAGTACAACGATAAAGATAGGAAGTATAACTGCACTGATTCTACGAAACACAATGAAGAGAAATATCATCATCATAAGAAGTACAAGTTTAACAAACTTCTGCATATCTTTTTGAACTGATTGTTTATTATAGTCATTGACTGCTAATGAACCAGCTACAAAAACTTTAAATCCCTCTTGGTTTAGCTCTTTTGCTATTTTATCAGCTGTTCGAACCATCTCTGATTTTGATGGGTCGCTTAAAAACTCTGCTTCTTCACTCTGAATTTCTTCGCCAAATCCTGCTAGCTCGTCAGCACCCTCAGTTGCTTCATATGCACTTGGCTCTAGAATGATAGTAGTCATTGTTAATGCTTCATTGTAGAGAAGGTTTTTATACATTGCATTGTTAAGAGCCGTTGTTTTAATAGCTTCTAGCTCTTGAGTGTTTTGTGGGAAGTTTTCAAAAAGATCTTCAACTATAAGTCTATCGCCTTCTCCACGAGTGTTTCTGGCATTTATAAGTGATGTGATGTCATTTAGATGAGGTACTTCATTTTCAAGTTTCGTGTGAAGTGTTTTTATCTTTTTAAGAGTGTCAAAATTAAATATGTCTTTAGCTTGAACAACGACTAGGATTTTTTCATCCTGTCCAAACTGCTCTTTAAACTTTTCATACCTTACAAGGGCAGGGTCATTTTCATGTAAAAAACCTTCTGTAGAAGTATCTATTGTGATAAATCTGATGTTTGTAATGAAAGCTATACTTATTAGCATCATTAAAAGAATTATTTTTTTGGGGTGAAGGGTGATCGTCTCACCCATTTTTTCTAAGCGAGATTCGCTTTTGGTTCTCCAGTTCATATATTAGCCTTTGTTAGGAGAGTAAGGTACTCTCCCTATTTAATAGTAAAATAATATATGATTACTATTAGGCTAACGTTAATGTTTCTACAAGTTTTCAGACTCTTCTAGCATAATATCCATGAGTGAAAATAGCTCTGCAGAAGCCTCTTCCATTTTGTCAAAGTTCTCAACGATTATGTCCGCATTTTTAAGAGTATTCTGTTCTGCATCTTCTACAATAAATGCAAAGTTTGTATTTGCGTTTACATGTACAGTGTTATGCGGTAGCGCTATTTTCGGATAAGAAGCAGTTTTAGAGAATCGTTTTTTCCCCTCTCCATCATACCAAACACCTAAGTTACACTGGTGAGAGTCAAGAGGTCTAAGTACAGCCTCAAGTGACATGAGAGAGTTGTAAGCACGAGACTTATAAAGAATATGATCTATTTTAGCAAGTACTATAAAGACATTGTTTTCCATCATGTAAGAGTTATCAACGATGTTGTTAGAGCTGTCGCTTAACTCTATAAGGGTGCTCTCAAAATCTTCTATTTTTCTTGTTGAAGCGTCAACTGTCTCTTTCATACTCTCTGAGCTTGATTGAATCTCGTTCATACCTTGCTGTAGAGACTTAATACTTACAGAGATCTCACTTGTAGCCTTATGTGTGCGCTCAGCAAGTTTACGAACTTCATCAGCAACAACAGCAAAACCACGACCATGTTCACCTGCACGAGCAGCTTCGATGGCAGCATTAAGTGCAAGTAGGTTTGTCTGATCTGCGATATCAGTAATAAGTTCAATAACAGAAGTAATACTGTTTGTTTGACTAGCAAGCTCTTCGATACTTCCATTGTTCATACCAACTTGTTCGTTTAACATATGAAGCTCACTAACTGCTTCATTGATGTTATCACGAGAGTTATTTGAAAGTTCTGCAGCTGATTTAGTTGCTGATGTGATACCTTTAAGGTTCTCGATATTTGTTTTAAGGTTCGACTGTATCACTGTTAGGGATTCAGAAACATCTTTACTTCTGTCACTCAGTCTTGCATTAAATGTATCACGCATACCTTTTCTATGTTGTGCTTCCATATACTCTATACTTTTACCAACATTCTCAATGGCAGAAACAAACTCACCTTCCATACCATCAGAAGAGATTTTAGTCTCAAAGCGACCTTGAGAAGCTTCTGTAATAGTTCCATTGATCTCTTTGATTAACTTCTCAACATGACCAATGAACATACCCAAGTTTCTTCCCATTACACCAAGTTCAGTATCATTGTTACAAGATTGACATTTTTTCGAGAAGTCACCTTTAGCAACATAGCTAATAAGAGTAGTAAATTGAGTGATACCGTCTGTAATAGATTTTCTTATCATAGTTGCTATGATAAGCACTATTAAACCTGTAAGAATACCAGCTATAAGAACTAAGTATTTATAAAAAGATATTTCACTCTCTAAAGATTCTGAATTCTCTTTGAGTTCTTTTTCTTTCATCATAACAAGTTTCTTAAAAGATGTACGTGATGCATTTGCATAAGGAGTTAAGTCATGTTTGTACTTAGCATATATCTCTGCAGTGTCATTTTTTATCTGACTTTGAGATAGATTCTGCATCATCTCTAGAGAGTTGTTTATGAAAAGCATAGTTGAAGATTTAGAATCTCTAACTAAATTAGATGATTCTTGGCCTTCCATTAGTTTTTCTAAAACATTGAAATAACCTTCAATCTCTTCTATACTTGCTTTAAGTCTAGTAATATCTTTGTTGTAGTCTCCACCCAGCATGATATCTCTAGTAGTGCGACTAATATAGTTAAGGTTCTTCTCAATTTTGAGAGTACTTAGTCCTGCTTTCATAGAGTTACTACGAAGGTACTTATACTCAGTTTCAATGAGACTCATTGACCAGAAAACAAATATCGTTGCAGAAAAGATAGCAAAGGTTGCCATCGCAATCAAATAGTTCATTTTCTTCTGTATACTCATACTCTCAAACATGTAAAATCCTTACTTTATATATAATGTAAGAATTTTATCATAATGATTCTAGATATTTTACAAATAATGAAAAGTAATAATACATTTTTAATAAATGTAACAAATATAGGTTATTTCAGCGACAATATCGCTTGTCTGGCTATGTCTATAAAACTATCTGCACCAGGAATAAACCATACTAATGAAGTTCCTATGCCTCCCCATATAACAATAATTGATAATGTTGCTATGATAAATGTACTTATATTTATAGGTAGGATTTTTTGCTCACTCTGTGTTGGATAAAAATACATCATAGCTATGAGTTTAAAATAGTAAAACACAGAAATAAAGGCAGTTAAAATCCCAAGACCTGCTAAGAGAATTTGACCTGATTCTATAGCTGCAGTAAATATATAAAACTTACCTAAAAAACCTATAGTAGATGGAAAACCTGCAAGTGAGAGCATAAATATAGACATCATAAGCGCCATATAAGGTCGTCTATTTGCAAAGCCTTTGAAGTCCTCGTAGTGCATCTGTCTTTTACTTTGTGAAGCGATAAAGCTAAGTATCCCAAATGCACCTACTGATGATAAAAAGTAGGTTATAAGATAAAACATTACAGCAGGTGCTGCAAGCTCACTTCCAAGTCCAATAGATGAGAGCCCTATAAGTAAGTAACCACTATGAACTATAGATGAGCCTGCAAGCATGCGTTTGACAAGTTTTTGGCTTATGGCGAGCCATGATCCACCTAGGAGTGTAAGTATAGTGATAGCTTGAAGAATCTCACTCCAGAAGTCATTTATATGTGCAAAGTTTACGATGTATAGTCGTAGTGCAATGGCAAAGATAGCGATCTTAAAAGTTGATGCCATAAACATCGTGATAGGATAGGGGGCACCATGGTAAACATCAACTACCCAAGAGTGAAAAGGAACGGCTCCTATTTTAAACATGATAGTTATCATCAAGAGACTTCCTCCAACTACAAGTAGGGACATATCTTCAAGAGGTGTGGCGTTTACATAAAGGGAGATGTTTTCAAGTGTAGTTGAGCCAACACTTGCATAGATGAGTGCAGTTCCAAGCATGAAAAAAGCACCTGTCATCGAACCTAAAACCATGTACTTCATCATAGCTTCACTACTTACTCTTTTCGTCTTATGAAAACCAACAAGAGTGTATATACTCAGTGATGCAATCTCCAGTGCTATAAAAACTGTCACTAGTTCATGTGCATGTGAGAGCATCATCATACCAAAAACACTAAAGAGTATGAGTGCAAAATACTCAGGAGTAAAATAGTCACGACTTTTAAAATAATCACTATTTATTAGAAGTGTTAAAATTGCTCCTACAGTAAACATCAAGTCAAAAAGAGTTGCAAAATCATCAAGAATAAAAGTATGTCCAAAGATGTTCTCGTAAAGATATAGAGATTCATTTTTTCCTAATAGCATAAACTCAGTAAGGGATGCGACTAGTAGGAAAAAGATCGCAATATAGTTGAATCTTTTTAGGCTAATACTTTTTAGATGACTAAGTAGCATAATAACAAATGCACCACTAAGTACACTAAGCATAGGAAGGACAAAAAGAAATTGATCTATCATTTTGAAGCTCCTATAGAAACTAGAAAGTCACCTAGCGAGAGACTTAACTGTGGCTCAAAGAAAGGGATGAAAAGTGATGGCATGATACCTGTGAGTAACAGTAAAAGAAGTAAGGGGGTGAGCATGAAAACCTCTTTGGCATTTAAGTCTTTCACTTCTATGTCGTTATTTGACTCTCCAAAGATAGTTCTTTGAAGCATCCAAAATATATAGACCATAGCACTAAGCATCGTAGTAGCTGTAAACAAGCCTATCCAAAAAGAGGTTTTAAAGGCACCTATGATGATGAGCAGTTCTGCAACAAAACCACCTGTTCCTGGAAGTCCTGCGATACTCAGGGCAAAAAATGCAAAGAAGAAAGTAAAGATAGGCATTTTAGATGCTATACCTCCAAGCTCGTCTATGTTTACAGTTCCAAATCTATGATAAGTCAAACCTATCATCATAAACATCCCAGCACTAGCGATGGCATGAGTAGCTATAAAGTAGAGGCTTCCTCCCCATGCATAGATATTTCCAAGAAAGATACCAAGAGCAATAAGCGAGAGGTGCGAACCTGAAGAGTAGGCAAACATACGACGAAGGTTGTTCTCAGTAATCGCTACAATAGCATAGTATAAAAGACCTATAAGAGCTAATGTAATAATGATAGGCTCATAAAAGAAGAGTGTCTCCTCAAAGAGACCATATCCAAAACGCCATATGCCATAAACACCAAGTTTAGCCATGATAGCTGACATAATAACAACGGCTGGAGTTGGTGCTGATCCATAGGCTGGAGCCATCCAAGTATGAAAACCAACAAGAGGAATCTTGATAGCAAACGCCAGTAAAAAACCAGCCGTTAGCCAGATAGATGTCTCTGGTTCAAACTCTAGAGTTGCTAGGTTTTCAAGTGCAAAACTCCATACTCCAGTTGTCTCATGGTAGAGATATCCGATGTAGAGAATGGAGAAGAGCATACTCATAGAACCTAAAACTGTCATCAGCAGAATCTTCATAGAGTTATACTGTTTCATGCCATTTCCATACTTCCCTATCATGATAAAAATAGGTAAAAGCATCGTCTCCCAAAAGAGATAAAAAAGGATAAGATCGAGGGAAAGTACAGCTCCTGTTACACCCGTTTGAAGAAACATCATGTTATACCAGTACCCTTTTCTATCTTCACTAAACATATAGATGTAGAGCAGAGGCATAAGAAGACTTATAAGTAGTAAAAGTACCAAAGAGAGATAATCAACTCCGATGTTATAAGTGATACCTACATTTTGAATCCAAGTGGCGTTTACACCAAACTGCATACCAAGAGTAGGGTCAAAGTTATATGTGAGTAGTCCTACCAATAAAAGAGTCGTTACAGAAGTAAGCATAGCACCTGCTCGTAGTACTTTTAGTGAGGCTCTCATAGCTCCAAGGACTATCGCCATAAGTAGTGGTAAAAATATTATGTTTGTTAAAATGTTTTCCATTATATGCCTACTCCTAGTTTATACATCAAAAAGATTGACATAAAAGATACACCAGCTAAAATATACAGAGCATAGTAGCGGACTTTTCCATTTTGTAGTTTTGTAAACTGTTTTGCGAGATAAACATACAAAAGCACACTTGTATCGATAAAACCATCAAATATTTTCGCATCTATGATGTTATGTATAAACTTACTAAGTGCTACAAGAGGTCGGACTATGAGTGCTTCATAAATTTCATCTATATAGAACTTGTTGATGGCTACTCTTGTAAAAAGTGTAGTTGTATCTGGTCTGTGTTTAGCAAAAGCAAACACCTTATAGGCAAAGAGCATTCCTGTAAAACCTAAACTGACATTGAGTGCACCTATCATATACTCACTCGAATGTGCAATATGAGAACTGATGTCGGGAAGCATTAAGAAGTTGTTTATAAGAGCTTCTCCTCCATAGGCTGGATTGACACCTAAAAACCCTACTGTAGCACTTCCAAACGCCAACACTACTAGAGGGTAGGTTATGCTTTTATCTAGTTTATGAAGCTCTTTCCCCTCACTTGCAGGAGAGTGAAAAACAGTAAAAAGCATTCTAAACATATAAAAAGACGTAAGTCCCGCTGTGAGTGAAGCTACAGCCCAGATGATGTAGTGTTGATCTGCAAAGGCCGTGACTAAGATGGCATCTTTGGAGAAAAATCCTGCAAATGGCGGTATACCACTGATAGCAAGTGTAGCGATAAACATCGTGATATAAACAAGTTTGAGATGGCGTTTGAGTCCACCCATCTTGAAAATATCTTGTTCATGATGCATGGCGATGATAACTGCTCCAGCTCCCATAAAGAGAAGAGCTTTAAAAAAGGCATGGGTAAATACATGAAATATCCCAGCACTATAGGCTCCAAGTCCAACAGCTATGAACATATAGCCAAGTTGACTCATAGTAGAGTAAGCTAGTATCTTTTTAATATCACTCTGATACGATGCGATGATAGCTGCAAAGAGTGCAGAAGCCGCTCCCACAGAAGCGATAAAAAGCCCAATATCTGGAATCTGAATGTATATAAAAGAAAAACGAGCTACCATGTAAACACCGGCTGTTACCATCGTAGCAGCATGGATGAGTGCTGAGACTGGTGTCGGTCCAGCCATTGCATCTGGAAGCCATACATATAGAGGAATCTGAGCTGATTTTCCCATCGCTCCTACGAAGAGTAGAAGACCGATAAGCGAGAGCATCTCATGACTTATAAGTGAAATGTTCTCTTTGATGGTATCAAAAGTGAAACCATGCCCCTCTAAAGCTATGTAGAGTAATGAGAGAGCGATGATAAATCCAAAGTCTCCAACACGGTTGAGTATAAAAGCCTTGTTGGCTGCTTTAATATTGTCCGTGTTTTGGTGGTAAAAACCTATGAGAAGGTATGAGCTAAGTCCAACAAGTTCCCAACCTATAAACATCATGATAGGGTTGTCTGCTAAAACAAGAAGTAGCATACTCCCCATAAAGAGGTTGAAGTAGGCAAAAAACTTTCCATAACCCTCTTCATCTTTCATGTATCCAGCAGCATAGATATGAATAAGAAGACCGATAAAAGTGATAAAACTAATCATGATAGCAGAGAGTCTGTCAGCCATAAACGCCACTTCTATTTTAAATGAACCAAGGTGAATCCATGTAAAGGCATGGGAATATATAGTTCCCATTCCATTTAGCATATAGTATAAAACTATGAGTGAAAGTATCGTAGTTACAAGTATAGTTCCGATACCAAAAGTTGTAAAAAATTCATAGCGTTTAGCTGAGGTGTTTTGAAGGTAGACTATAGCTAAAAAGAGTGATGAAATAAATGGTAAAAATACAATGGTACTTAACATTAGTTTACCTCCCCTAAATCTTTATACTTATCACTATCAAGAGTTTTACTCGTTCTGTAGAGATGAATGATGATGGCTAAAAATAGAGCCGCTTCAGCTGCGATAACAGCGATGATAAGTAGTGCCATAACTGAACCACTTGCATCTCCTAAAACTTTTGAGAGAGTTGCTAAGAGTAGGTTTATAGAGCTAAGCATAAGTTCTATAGACATATACATTACAAAAAGATTGTTTCTACTTACAAGTCCGACAAGTCCTAAACTAAAAAGAACTGATGATAGAAGAAAAAAGAGATCTGGATTCATGATTTTTCTCCTTTTAGTTTATCTTTAGTGATGATGATGGCACCAAGCATGGCTGTGAGTAAAAGTATAGAGACTATTTCAAAAGGTAGAACCCACTCACTAAAGAGTAGTTCTCCTACAACTTTAGTGTTTATACTCTCTACTTCTGCAAAGTGTTGGGGAAGTGTTGTAAGCACTTTATAGAGTAAGTATGTAAAAGGAGCCACTAGAATAGATGTAAATATAATCCATAGGAATTTATATGGCTCATCAGGGAGATTTTCTTCTTTGGCGTTTATAGTTAAAATCGTTAAGATACTCAAAACAACTATAGCTCCAACACTTACCATGATCTGTGCAACTGCTAAGAATCTGTTATCAAGAAGAGCGAACATTCCTGCTAGTCCTATCATGGCGACAAGAAAACCAAAGGCGGAGATATAAGTCTGTTTCGCACTTATCATAGTGAGTGAACCGCCTAACATAAAGGTCGCTAAAATGGTGAAAATTATAAGTTGTAGTATGTTAGTCTCTAGCACAAGTGAACTCCAGCAGATAAATTTGCAACAAGTAAGTTAACTAGTCTCTTGCACATGAAATCTCCTCTCCAAAAGCACCCTTGTGAGATAAAAGTTGCTCTTTGTTCATTACAAAATCCTCGCGTTTGTTGCCTGTAAGGCTGAAGATACCTGTATCCATTCGTATTGCATCACAAGGACAAGCTTCAACGCAATAGCCACAAAAGACACACTCTAAGGTGTCGATAAAAAAACTTTTGGGTTGTTTCTCATCATGTCCATCTTGGCGTTCCTCTGCTTCGATGAAGATACAGTTAGAGGGACAAGCTGTAGCACACATGAAACAAGCGACACAAGCCTCACTTCCATCTGGACGATGTGTTAAACGATGAAGTCCTCTGTATCTGTCCGTAATGTCGGTAGGTTGTTCTTCTGGATACTCAAGAACATCTATGGCGTTTGAGTCAGTGACATTACCCCACAAGTGTTTGAAAGTGACTTTGAGTCCACTGGCAATTGCTGGTAGGTAGAGTCTGTTGACAAGCCTGTTATCTGGTCTAGCTGTTACTTTTACATGTTGATTCATAAACCTACTCCTACAACTACTAGAGCTGTTATAAAGATATTTAAAAGTGCGAGAGGTAGTAGGTAGTGCCACCCCAGTTTTTGTACTTGGTCATAACGAAACCTTGGCACTGTCCATCGAATGATGATGAAAAATATGTTAAACATCATCAGTTTTACTACAAAGACCGCCACTTGAATAACTGCAATGTAGATAGACCTATAGAGTTCACTATCTGATAGAAAGGTGAGGTATATGAGTAGAGCTTCCAAAACTAAAACCATAACTATAAAGGCTATGCTTAAAACTCTTGTCTCAAAAGCTCGTCCTCCATCAGTTGAGACAGAGTCTCGAACCGTGTTGTTTTTTCTCATCCACTTGATAACAATAGCAACAACTATAGGGGCTATAATCATTACACTCAGACTCAAGGCAGAGAAGTTCTCTAACATCATCTCAGTTGAGATCCAAGGGAGTTGGTATCCACCAAAGACCATGGTAATGATGACTGCGGATGCTGTATTCATAGCGACATACTCACCCATAAAGTACATAGCAAACTTCATAGCGGTATGCTCTGTCATAAACCCTGCGACTATCTCACTCTCACCTTCTGCAACTGTAAATGGGTTACGGTTTGTCTCAGCAAAAAGAGCGACGATAAGGATGATACTTGCAAGAGGCTGTACTAAAATTCCCCAAGCTGGTAAAAAACCAAAGAGTAGACCACTTTGATAATGAACCATGGCATTAAAGTCTAGAGTGTTGTATGTGATGATAAAAGAGATGATACTAAGACCTAAAGGAAGCTCATAACTAAGGACCATAGATGCTGCACGAGAAGCACCTAGTAGTGCATACTTGTTATGAGAGAGCCAACCACCAAATATAACTCCTAAAACACCAATAGCCCCTATAGAGAGGTACCAAAGAATACCAAAGTCTATAGGGAGTGGTGAGATACGAAGAGCTTCACCATCTATGATGAGTGTATCTGCAAAAGGCATAGCCATAAACGCTAGTAGTGCCGCTACAAAAGTGATGATAGGGGCAAACATAAAGAGCCATTTTCCATTTTTGATGTGGGAGGGGTAGTACTCCTCTTTTATGAGAAGTTTTACTACATCTGCAAACGACTGAACAACACCACCAAGTCTAAAGCCAAATACATTAGTTCTATTTGGTCCAAGTCTATCTTGAACAAGTCCAGCTACACGGCGTTCAAGCCAGACAAGTACAGGAATGGTTAGCAGGGCTAAAAGAGCACCAAGAACAAAAGAGACTAGGGCAACGATGATAGCTGGAGTGCTCATAGTTTAAGCTCCTCTAAATACTCTTGTATAGTTTTAGTAGGATTGTTTTTCTCAACTGCTTTTTGACACTCTTGAATAATGCCATCTTCATTTGTGAGTGTCCCACTAATCTCACTGTAGGCAGCTATAGGTAGAGTTAGTGCCGAGTTATGTCTCACGTCCTCCTTGGTTGAGGGTTTGTGTGTTAAGAAGTTTATCTTTGAGTCTGATGAAAAATCTTCGGGATGATTAAAGTTGATGATAAGTCCTGAATTTGCAGGCTTGTTTGTTGATATCTGTAAGTTCTCTATCGTCTTAGTATTTGCCGCACGATTTGAAGACTTGAGCATGTCATCACCAAACTCTTCATCTCTATAGACATCTTGAGGTGAGTAAACCATGGCCTTTAACTCTTTAGCAAACTCTAAAATAGCTTCTATCTCCTCAGTGTAGAGGTTTGCATCTACTACAACTGTGATGGCGTTTGCATGTAAGGTTATTAAATCTTTTATCTTTTCTAATGCCAACTCTTGTGTAAGCTCTTCACCATTTAGAAGGGCTACTTCTTGACGGTTCTCTTGAAGTTCTTTGTAACTAAGCCTTCCCTCATCACAGATAAAAAAGCCATTGACTGCATCGTTTCTTCTAGGACGAAATCTATAAATAACATCGTCTTGATACTTTGGCTTGTTGTGGTCGATGTAAATATTACACCCTTTCGCACAGCCATGACAGATAGACTTGGCAGTTTTTAGAAACCAAACTCTCTGAGAAAATCTAAAGTCCTTAGATGTTAAAGCACCTACAGGACATAAATCAACAACATTCATAGCATAAGGGTTTGAGAGTGGACGACCTGGCATAGTCGTTACCTTCGCATCATCTCCTCGTCCGACTATTCCAAGTTCATGAGTTCCAGTTATCTGCTCAGTAAAGCGAGTACATCTTGCACATAAAACGCAGCGCTCTTGATCGAGCATAACATTTGCACCTAGGTCCACTGCTTTTTCATGTTTTACTTTTTCAGGAATGGTGATTTTTGAAGTGTGAAGCCCATAGTCCATGTAGAAGTCTTGAAGAGAACACTCTCCAGCTTGGTCACAAGTAGGACAATCAACAGGGTGGTTGATAAGTTCAAGTTCTAAGATATCAGTGCGGACTTGTTTGATGGTGTCTGTTTGCGTGTTGACAACCATGCCCTCTTTG
Source organism: Campylobacterota bacterium (assembly GCA_034660715.1). Lineage (GTDB taxonomy): Bacteria > Campylobacterota > Campylobacteria > Campylobacterales > Sulfurimonadaceae > Sulfurimonas. Next base: position 12,564 of record JAYEJR010000070.1, read on the forward strand.
ACAAGGGTATCACAAGCAATCTGAGGACGTTTCTGCCCCTCAATTCCAACCATACACATACGACAGTTCCCATCGGCTCCTAGAGATTCATGGTAACAGAAGTAGGGTACTTTTATCTTCTCTTTTATGAGTAAGTCTATGAGTAGAGAGTTCTCTTCTACTTCATAGTCGTATGAATCTACAATGATTTTTACCATTTTACTCATG
>JAYEJR010000071.1:0-2582 GCA_034660715.1 Campylobacterota bacterium
TTTGGGTTTTTGTACTAGGAGTTGAGTTTTCTCTTAGAAAGCGAGTTGGAACTCTAAGAATTACCCATATCTATAATTATACAAAAATTGGTTTTTTATCCTTAAATAGTTGAAATATTTCTAATCTCTTTTATCAATCTAGCATCTAAACCATACTCATGAGCATATATGAAGCGATCATTAAAAGCATCCAGCACTTCATCTGTATAGGAATTCATATCTTTGTGAGATAAAGCAACGGCTTCTCCTGCGCGAAGCAAGTCTGCTCTTTTTATATTTTTGTTTTTTTTATTTACAGATAAAAAGTGCTCTCCAAACGTTGCTGGACCTGTGTTGTAGACTACGTCATATATTGGAGATAGATTCCAAGTTCCATCTTTTGTCATCGTAAATGAAGTGTTTTTTAGATGATCGTCACAATTAGCTCCTACAATATTTAAAACCATACGTTTATACATATCTTGAACTTGCAACATATCTCTTGTGAGTTGTTGGGTCATAACGAGAAGGTTCTCATAGGAGAAGTTACTGTTTTGCATATGGCTTAGGTGCTGCAGTCCAGAGACTGTAGCTTGGTGAAGTTTATCTTTACCGACTCGGTCGAATCTTTTTATAGCAAAATGGACTTCATTATCTACATAAAGTAGTTTAGTAGTTGGGGTGAGAATACCTGACTTTTTAGCTATATCTTGATACATTTTTTCTAAAATCGTTACTTGGGACTCCTCTTCGTCAAACTTGACAATCCATGGTTGTAAATCTTCTGTCGCATTACTTGTATGTCCACCTTTCATCACATCTGCTATAGGGTCATACAAAACAGATGTTTTAGGACGAGCACCACCTGGAGATGGTAGTTTGATTAAGTTTGCTAAAATATCAGATGCACTCCCTTTATATTCACTTTTAAGTGTTTTTGGCAAGGAGGCGATATCTATATCAAACATATCATGATACTCTTCGCATGGTGTATACTCTAAAGCTCCGATTCCATCAGTTCCAACAAACGCCAACTTTTGAAGAGGAGTTATCATACCACTCTCTTGTTTTTGTCGAAAATGCTTTAACATCATCATCGCACCATAGCCATCGGGCATACTGTCATTGAAAATACCAGGAAGACCATCAGCAAACATGCTATCAAAGTAGTTGTACTTCATTTTAACTTCAGGATCAAGCTTGTAAGGAGATATAGGCAGCGGATTTGCTCTAAAACTTTCATAAAAATCAAAGAAAATACCCTCTTTACGCTGCTCTAACAGACCAACCTTATTATCAAACACAGAGACTTCAATCATATTTATTCTCCTTAGAACTGTGACGAACCCTTTTTTTAGTCTTAGCTTTGTTCTGAGACATTTTCTCACTTGGGGATAGCTCTATGATTTTTGTAAGTTCGTCAACTTTAGAGAGTAGACCATAAGTAGACAAGACTTTAAGGAGCATCTCTATAGAACCTTTACCGCTGTTTTCTAGTTTGATGTAGGTTGTAAAAGCTATACCGCATTGTGCAGCCTTGGTTTTTTGAGTGTGTTTTCCTTCGTCTAGGCGTAAAGATTTTATATATGTAGCTATCTGTTGTTGATATTCTTCTAGTCCTTTAAGTATCATCATAATAGTGTTTATCCTAGTAAAAATAGTATAAACATTATTATAATAGTATTTATTATATAAAGCAAGCACTAGATAAGAAAAGAGCAAAATGAACGCTAAAGATTTAAAAGTTTTTATAAACTTGGTTTTGGTGATGAAAAAATATTTCAGTAGGCGCAAATTTTTTAGATCAAGCTGATACTATGCAAAAAGCCACCTTAGACTATATAGCTTCCTAAAACGATAGTTTAACCTTTTGCGTAACATACTGGTGAATCAAAGAAGAGAGTATAGTTTGGTAGGGTATGTTTAGCTCTGCACTCCTTCTTTTTAGCATAAGCATATCAAACTCAGGTATACGAATGTTTACATTTTTTGTTTTTTTCAAGAAGTTGTTAGCTGCCATTTTTGCTTCTAAAAGTTCATCTTCAAAGTTCTCCACTCTGTCAAACTCATCAGCTGTCTCTATAGCGTCTAAAAGATCTAACTCATACTCATCCATCTTCATTATAAACTCCTTACATATAGTTTGTGCATTTTTCTACTTGGAACAATAGTCTTTAAGAAAATTTCATCATCGGTTTTGACAAAAGGTATCATATGTACATAGTTTTGTAAAAGAATAATATAGATTTTCTGTTCTGGATATTTTTGCGTATTTGGATGTTGAATAATGTCTAAAACATTATCTTCATATATCTGAGATACAACATCTTCAAAGCAAACACCTCTCTCTATCTTTAGGAGGGCATTTTTTTCTAGGTTCCATTTAAAATTCATGTTATATTGTATTACAAATGATATGAAATGTCAAATAGTAGATGCTACTTCAAAAACGAAACAATAAACGAACACTTTTCATATAAGATGTGAGCATATAAACATCTAAAGAGGAGTTTTTTATGAACTTGAGTCGTATAGTAAAAACAACAATGATGTCACTACCGGTAGCCTTTTTGATAGGTTGTGGTGGCGGTGGAGGCGGAGGT
>JAYEJR010000072.1:0-2578 GCA_034660715.1 Campylobacterota bacterium
TGAGCTAAATCAGAGAAAATTAAAAAAAATATATATGAGAAAAAGAAAACTTATGCGTTTTAGAGATCTTTTAGCGCAAGGGTCTATCTTCACATGTATGGAGTGTGGAAAAGATATAGAACTAGAGAGGCTTTTAGGCATGCCAAAAGCAAGACTTTGCGCTCACTGCGCAAAGTAATGTCTACTAAAGAGTAGGTGCAGCTTGTGCATCCCATTTTGCTATATGTTGTGTATACCACTTTTTAAAATCATTTTCTAAAAATCCTAGTAACTCTGTTGGTCCTTTAAGAACATCCCAGCGTTTTTTAAACTTTGCTAGTTTTTTTCTTATGGCGTCATGGTCGTTTTTATGCATCTGAATATCTGAGTAAGAGACTTGAGCCATCATATCTTCTTCTGTTTGGAAGTGAGTCTCTATCTCAGCTAAAAACTTTGGAAAAAGTTCATCTGTTTTTTCTATATCTTTAGCTACAACAGCATCATGAAACTCGTTTATAACTTCTAGCTCATCATCGTGTAGCATATTCATCATAGCATTTGCTACTTCTTGTACATCTTGTTTTTGAATTAACATTGTATCTCCATAAATAAAATAGGTTTTAGAAAATTATTATAGCTACAAAAAGTTTATACTTTCTGAAAAGTTTGAACTCTTGACTTTACTCAAGAGATAGACAAGGATTTTACTGTATTATTTAGGTTAATTAAATATGGAGAATTTTTTTGATAACATTAGAACAGATGCCAATGGTGGCAATATCGAGTATGAATGACACTCATTTAGAGGAAACACTACTTATAAATAGACTTGAAGTGGCTGCAAGAGCCGATAAAATAGAGGAAGTATCTCAAATACTTAACGAACTTCAAGAGCATACAATCATACACTTTAAAACAGAAGAAGAGATGATGGAAAAAACGAGATTTCCTGCATATAGTGTGCATAAAGCTGAGCATGACAGACATCTGCATGAACTAAGCTCTCTTATCAAGTACTTTGATACAAACAGAGACACAAAAGCAATCATCGCTTACTTAGATGGAAATCTAGTAAAATGGCTACTACATCATATCGAGACTATGGACACAATTACAGCACAGTTTTTAAAAGAACACTTAGCTTCTGCATAAGTAAGTGGGCATAATTAACTTCTTATGAAGAGCAGGAGAGCCCTATGTTTTTATACTCTTCGGGAGTGTCTCCGCTAAAGTGCTCATACTCCGGCAGTTCTTCATAAGGATTTTTGGCTATATGTTGAAGTTCTTCTACTTTAGAGAAGTCTCCTTTAAGTGCATATGATATAGCTTCATCAAGCATATAGTTTTTTAAAATATATTTTGGATTGATTCTAAGCATTTGTGCTTGGCGTTTAGGCTGAGAACGAGTTTCATGAGACAAACGCTCATCATATTTTTTAAGCCAATTATCTAAAATTACAGGTTCCATAACAATGTCATAAAGAGGTGCTCTATCTCCATTATAATGACTAAGAGTTCTGAAAAAGAGTGTGTTATCTACAAATACATCTTGTAGTGTAACGACAAAATCCTCTACAAACTCTCTATCACTATCGAGTTTAACTACTAGTCCTAGCTTTTCTCGCATTACATCTATATAAGCATTAGGGTAGATGAAAGAACCATAATCATCAAGCTTTTGTTGCATCTTCTCCTTGGGAATAAGAGGGGAGAGGGCTTCTGAGAGTTTGGTAAGATTCCAATAGGATATATTTGGCTGTTCTGCATAAGCATAACGACCTATCTTGTCTGTATGGTTACAGATATAACCATAGTTAAAATCATCAAGCATAGCATAGGGACCATAGTCGATAGTAAGACCCTCTATGGACATATTATCAGTGTTCATAACGCCATGACAAAAACCTACACCTTGCCACTTTGCGATAAGCAGGGCAGTTCGCTCTAGTATCTCACAAAACATCTTATAAAAACGATCTTCATCATTTTGTAGGTGAGGGTAGGACTCTTTTATAACATACTCTGCAAGTGCTTCGAGTTTTACATGCTCTTTGTTGTAGTAAAAACACTCAAATGTACCAAAACGCACCCAACTAGTGGACATTCGCATAACCATAGCTGCATCCTCCATACCTTTACGAAGTACCTTTGTTTTTGAACCTATGATACCAAGGGCTCTTGTCGTAGGGATACCAAGGTGATGCATAGCTTCACTCATAAGATACTCACGTATGGAAGAGCGTATAACTGTTCTACCATCAGCCATACGAGAGTAGAGTGTGTCACCACTTCCTTTTAACTGTAAGTTCCATCCATCTTTACTTCCAAGATTTGATGCACGACCATCTCCAAGCCAAGGGTTATAGTGACCAAACTGATGTCCTGCATAGCACATAGCAAAAGGTTTAGAGCCTTTTGGCAAAAAACTACCATTTAAAAGTGAAACTAAAAGAGGGTCGTTATCGGAGCTACTGTCTAAGTCGATAAGTTTTGCAGCTTCTTTGTTAAAGCTGATAAGGTAAGGTTCTTCAAGTGGTTGAGGGTTATTAATATCATAGAACTCTTTATCAAGTGTAAGATAGGGAGTCTCTAGAGTAAG
>JAYEJR010000073.1:0-12726 GCA_034660715.1 Campylobacterota bacterium
TTGGACACGTTTGATGAAGAGACCAGCTTCTGTTCTGATAGTAAAAATACCACCACGATTTAAATCTGTCTTGTTTCTATTTATAAATACTATATCATTATAACTAAAAGTAGGCTCCATTGAATCACCTGACACATTAATAGCTTCTATATTTCTTAGTTCTCTCTCCCCACCTAGCATGAAAACAAATTGCTCAGGAATTTCAAGTTCTTCAATAGCTTCACATTCAGCATCACTACCTCCACCAGCACTAGCACTTACATCATTAAAGTACTTAACCATATAAAACTTATTTGTTGCTTCTACTAGGCTCTCAGGAGACTGTCCATAAAGTAACCAGTTTATACTTATAGTTTTTCTTGCACAGAAGTCTAAAAGCTCAGTAAAAGGAATTTTGTCACGTTTTTTCATAGTTGCAAAATTCATTTGACTTATACCTAAAACTTCAGCAACATCTTTATCAAATACTTTTTTTGGTTTAAAGTCATCAGAAACTATACTTTTAATCTCTTCGACCATATCTGCAAAACTATTCATAATAAAATCCTTTTTTTCTATTTATATGTCAAATTATAATACATTTATGAAATAAAGTCAAAATTTTAATGTCATTTTGTCATATTTTTTATTTATAACTGCAAAAATGTGTATTATATTTCAAATTTAGACGATAAAAGGATACAAAATGTCAATAATTATTAAAAATGCTGAAAGTATGTTTGAGAAATTTGAGTCTAGAATGGAAATGTGGGCAGAAAAATTATTTTAGAGTTTTATACTAGTTCTAATAAGATAATAAAGACTAAATCCAATTAAATAGATTGTTCATCTTTGGTTTGTTGTTGTTTCTCTTTTTCTCTTTTTTCTGATTTTGTTTTATGGTAACCACCAAAAATAAAAATCATAAAAAGTACAAAAAGTATTATCATTATGATATCCATTATATTCACCTACTTTGCCTTATCAAACGTATCGTAAGTTTGACGAATTGCATCATATAAAACTATACCAGTACTTATAGCAAGGTTTAGGCTTCTACCATCTTTAGTCATTGGAATAGTTATATTTCTATCTTTGTATTTATTTAATACATCTTCAGGTATTCCAGCTGTTTCACTTCCAAAAAATATAAAGTCACCATCTTTAAAATCAGTTTCAAAATATGGTCTTTCAGTTTTTGTTGTTGCAAAGTGAGCATTTACACTAATCTCATTTTTTGAAAAAAAGTCGTCTAAACTCTCCCATACATGAAGGTCAAGTTTATCCCAATAGTCAAGCCCTGCACGACGGACTGCTTTTTCATCAATATCAAAACCTATAGGTTTAATCAAATGAAGAGATGCACCTGCATTTACACAGAGTCTACCTATTGCACCAGTGTTATTAGGAATCTGTGGATGAACCAAAACTACATTAAACGCCATAATAGTATCCTCTCAAAAAAAATCTTTTTTGTAGCTTTAGGGGGTTGTAGGGACGATGAGTCCCTGCCAATAAAATGGACTTTGTTCATTTTATTGAATATCACTAGAAGATTACCGTTCGATTGTGATATACAAATATTCTATCTTCAAGTGCTAGCTTTAAAGCACGAGAGAGCACAACTTTTTCGACATCACGGCCAGAGCGCTGCATATCCTTCCAGCTATAAGCATGATTTACATGTATAATCTCTTGAGCAATAATCGGCCCTTCATCAAGGTTGTTATTTACAAAGTGTGCAGTTGCACCTATGATTTTAACACCACGATCATATGCTTGCTTATAAGGATTTGCCCCTATAAACGCAGGTAAGAAAGAGTGGTGAATGTTTATAATTTTATCTTCAAATGCTTCTACAAACTTTGGAGTTAATATACGCATATATTTTGCAAGTACTATATAATCAACATCTTCATACGAGTTTATACACTCAATAATTTTATCTTCATGTACTTCGCGCTCTAAATCTACATGCGAAACAGTTACATAAGGAATATCAAATTTACTCACAACTGATTCTAATTTATCATAGTTAGAGACTACTGCAAGTATATTTGCCTCAAGTTCACCAGATTCATGACGAATAAGAATATCACCAAGTGCATGAAGCTCTTTAGTAGCCATAATGATAATGTTTTTCTTTTTAGGCTCTATCACTTTAATACTTGAGTTCACAGGTAACACAGCATTTATAGCATCAGTAAGCTCTTTTTTATTTACAGCACCTTCTACAACACTACGCATAAAGAATTTGTTACTCTCTTTATCAACAAACTCACTATTTGAAAGGATATTTAGATCATAGTTATAAAATATACTCGATACTCTATGAACTAAACCCTTCTCATCATTTGCATCTATCAACACTCTATATTGGTTCATTAATGAGTCCCTTTTTCTAACTTTTGTACTCTTGTGTCAATCGTAGCAAGTGTATACTCTAAAAAGTTCAGAGTCATATCTACTTTTGCTTCTATATTTGAGTTGTTTGGTGCTTGAAATCCTTCAAAAAGGACAAGCAGTCTCTCGCGAATAGAATTAAGATATATCAATTCACTCTCAATAGAACTACCTTCTTTTTCAACAGGAGCACTTATAACTGCATCTCTTGTTTGAGTTAGTTCATCTTCTTGAGGAGTACTACTTACTTCATGCTCAACTTTTTCTACTACAGGAGGTGTCTCTTCCATTTCAGCTAATGTTGAGAGTATTACATCTTTTAGTTCCATGCTTTTAACAACCACCTTTCAAATTCATTAAACTCTACATCTGTATCCATTTTTAAAAAATAGTCTTTCATCTCTTCATCTACTTTTAAAAACTTTTTACGCATACCAGACAATCTTCTAATAGCAATTTTTGCATCACTATTATGTGGATCTTTTTTAAGTACTTCTTTATAAATATCTAATGCTTCTTCTTTAAGACCCTGAAGTTCATAGATATTTGCTAAAGTAAGTGTCTTCATTTATGAAAGAACCTATCTCTCAATATAGTTAGCAATGATAGAACCTATCTCGCTTGTTGAACAAACTTCTTTAGCATCAAACTGTGCTAAGTCTCCTGTTCTATAACCTTCGCTAAGTACTTTCTTGATTGCATTGTCAACCTTATCAGCTGCTGCGTTTTCACCAAGAGCATATCTAAGCATCATAGATGCAGAAGATATAGTTGCAATTGGATTAGCGATACCTTGACCAGCGATATCTGGAGCAGAACCATGGATAGGTTCATAAACACCGATTTTATCACCAACCGATGCTGATGGTAAAAGACCGATAGAACCACAAAGCATAGATGCTTCATCTGAAAGGATATCACCAAAGATATTTCCAGTAAGCATTACATCAAACTGTTTAGGATTTAAAACAAGTTGCATAGCAGCATTGTCAACATACATATGAGTAAGTTCAACTTCTGGATACTCTGCCGAAACTTCAGTTACAACATCTCTCCATAGTTGAGAAACATCAAGAACATTTGCCTTATCTATAGAACAAACTCTTTTATCGCGTTTCATAGCTATTTTAAATGCATGGTGTGCGATACGGATTATCTCTGAACGAGTATAAACCATAGTATTCCAGCCTTTATCTTCTGTGCGACCTTTAGGCTCACCAAAATAGATACCACCGATAAGTTCACGCACTACCATGATATCTACACCCTTGATGATTTCAGGTTTCAGTGAAGATGCATTGATAAGTTCATCATAAACAACTGCTGGACGAAGGTTTGCATAAACGCCAAGCTCTTTTCTAAAACGGAGTAGTCCACTCTCTGGACGTTTTTCACGAGGAAGTTCATCCCACTGTGGTCCACCAATAGCACCAAAAAGTACAGCATCTGACTGAAGTGACTTCGTTATAGTCTCTTGAGGAAGAGGATCACCTGTTACATCATAAGCGATACCACCCATCAATGCTTCATCATATGAAAACTCAAAGTCACAACAAGATGCAACTGCATCTAAAACTTTAACAGCCTCATCAATAATCTCAGGACCAATTCCATCACCTTTAATAAGTGTTATTTTATAATTTTTCATTATTTTCCTTTTACTTCATTTGCTGCAAAGTTCATAAGACCACCTGCATCGATTAACTCTTGCATAAATGGAGGGATTGGAGTAAAACTATATGTTTTACCCGTTGTGTTATTTGTAACTGTACCAGCGTTCATATCTACTGTTACATCATCACCTTCACTTATCTCAGCACTCTCTTGGAGTTCAAAGATAGGAAGACCCATATTAAATGCATTTCTATAAAATATTCTTGCAAAAGTTGGAGCTATTACTGCTGCAACACCAGCTGCTTTAAGAGCTATTGGAGCATGTTCACGAGAGCTTCCACAACCAAAATTTTCACCAGCAACTATTAAGTCACCTGCACTCATTTTGCCTACAAACTCAGGATCTGCATCTTCCATAACATGTTTTGCTAGTTCCTCTGGAACTGATGTGTTTAAGTATCTTGCTGCAATGATTAAGTCTGTATCGATATCTTTACCGAATGTCCAAACTTTACCGTTAATATTTGCTTTTTCTACCCCAAGGGCATTTGTTTCACTGCACATATAAAATCCTAATATTTTATTAAATAATTTCGTGATTATATCCAAAAAGAGATTTTATTTTTCTAAAGGGAAAATTGAGAGGAGAAAAGAGACTTGATATTAAAAAGTATCAAGCCTAATTTAGGAGGTTTTATCTTTTAAGGTTATTAGTAGTTTGAAGCATTTCATCACTTGTTGTGATTACTTTTGAGTTAGAATCGTAAGCACGCTGACCAGTGATAAGGTCTGTAAGCTCTACAACAAGTTCTACATTACTTAACTCAACAAACCCTTGTCTTAGATTACCTAATCCATCTAATCCAGGTGTTCCTTCTACAGGTTGACCAGAACTATCAGTTTCTATGTAAAGATTATCACCTAAAGAGTGTAGTCCCGCTGGATTTATAAAGTTAGTTGTAGTTATTTGACCTATCTGTGTAGCTTGTGTTTGTCCAGGCTGAACAACAGTAACTGTACCATCAGTACCAATACTGATATTAGTAGCATCAGGTGGGATAACAACTTCAGGTACAAGTTTGTAACCATCACTATTTACCATAGTCCCATTATCATCTACTTTATATGCTCCATTTCTAGAGTAAACTTCTGTTCCATCTGGAAGTTCTAGTTTAAAAAAACCTGCACCAGTAATAGCGATATCTAGTTGATTATCAGTTTGCTTTAATGCACCCTCTGCAAATATTTTATTCACAGCTGTTGTTCTCACACCAAGACCGACTTCGATACCTGTTGGGCTCTTTGTAACATCAGAAGTTGATGTTCCTGCATATTCCATAACATTGTACATAAGGTCAGAAAACTCTGCACGAGATTTTTTAAATCCTATAGTATTTACATTGGCAATATTATTGGCTGTAGTATCTATTTGTGTCTGCATTCCCAACATTCCTGTTGAGGCAGTATAAAGTGATTGCATCATAGTATTAGTCCTTTACCTTAAGCTTTTTTAGCAAGTTTTTCAATTGCATCTCTATTCATATCATCCATCTGTGTACTCATCGCTTTTTGATACATACCAACTAGACGATTTGTTTCTATCATTTGAGTCATCATTTTAACGGCGTTAACATTACTTTTCTCAACAAAACCTTGATTAACAGCCCCACTCTCACCTATGTGCTCAAGATTGTTAGGGTCTTTTACTGCATAAAGGTTATCACCCTCTTTTACAAGACTTCTTAAATTCTCAGGTTGTGCAATAAAGAGGTTTTTACCTTGTGTTAAAGTTACAGTATTTGGAATATTAGTTGATACTTTTCCGTTCTTATCAACTGCCACTATACTATCTTCACCAGCAAAAGATATGTTGCCACCAGCATCAAAATAGTCACTGGGGAGAACTTCATAACCTTGTTTTGTAACTAAAACACCTTCATCGTTCTTCGTAAAAGAACCATCACGCGTAAGTTTTATGCCTTGGGGAGTCTTAACAGCAAAAAAGAGTCCTTCACGACTCAAAGCAAAATCAAAACTATTTGATGTTTTTTGCATAGTCCCAACAGAATGATTTGTAAAATCATCTACAATCTGAGGTGCTCTTGTCATTGTTCTATTTATAAAAGCCGCCCCCTCTTCTGAATGGTTTGCATTTGGCAACTCATCTCGAGCCTCTTTATACATTCTCATAAAGTCACCAACGATTACATTGTCTTCTTTAAAACCAACTGTATTAACATTTGCCAAGTTATTTGAGATAGTGTCAAGTCTATTAAACTGAGTCACCATTCCCGCTGCTGAAGCATAAAAGCCTGTCTGCATTTACTACCCTTGTTCACACAAATTTTATAGTTTAAAGCAAAGAGTGTACCAATAATTATTTATGAAGAATTTCAACTCTCCTTAATAGTATCTCGGTATAATCCACCTTTTAATAACCTTAATTCATGGAGCATCCTCCCATATGACAGCTAAAGAACTCAACAAAGCTATAGAGACCTTTTTCGAAGAACACAAAAGTAAAGAGTGTGTTACATACGAATCTCTTGTAGAGCTTTTTGAAAAACAACCAACAGCCGCTCAGGCTAAAAATATACTAAAACTTTTAACAAAACATAAAAAATGTATCTACACTTCTAGCGAACATGCAAAAAAACTTAATGATTCTGAAGCAGAAGCACGTCGTGCAGCACAACGTAAAATGCTTGAAGACAATGAATCAGACAAATTTGACATACTTAAAGAACACGAACTGCTTGAGTGGTCACGTTCAGATTCTCCTGTCCGTATGTATCTTCGTGAGATGGGACAGATTCCTCTTTTAACAAAAGAAGAAGAGATTGAAATATCTAAAAAGATAGAGGGTGGTGAGAGTATCATTATCGATGCTATCTGTTCAGTTCCTTATCTTATTGACTTTATTTTAGACTATAAAGAGCCTCTTATTAACCGTGAACGCCGTGTTAAAGAACTATTTAAAAGTTTTGAAGATGAAAAAGAGAGTGATGATGACTCTTCAAGTGATGATGCTACTACAACTGAAGCAGCACCTGCTGAAAAAACATTGTCTGCAAAAGATAAAACAAGAGTAGAAAAAGTATCTACAAGTTTTAAAGCTCTTGAAAAAGCAAAAAAAGATTGGATAAAGCTTACTGAAAAAGCTCCTGATGAGCTTGATGGAGAGACTACAGAAGAGACAGTAGGTTACTTCCTTAGTGTAGCGTTCAAAAAAGCTGTTCTAAAAGAAAAACTTTTAGATCTTGGACCAACTTCAAAACTTATCAACGAACTTGTTAAAGCTATGGAGACTGCACTTAAGAGTGATGAAGGATATGATAAAGAGCTTAAACGCCTTGAGTATAAGCTTCCACTTTTCAATGCAACACTTAAAGCTAACCACAATGTTCTTGTGGCAAAGATTCAAGAGTTAAACAAAGAAGATATCGCAAACATGGTTCCAGAAGCTACAATGGTTTCTACATACATTGAGATTAAAAAGCTTGTTCAAACAAAAGAGGCATCGAAAAACTCTTTTGACATGGAACCAGAAAAACTTGGAGATATTTTAGAGCAGATCAAACGTGGTAAAAACATTTCAGAGATCTCTAAAACAAAAATGGCAAAATCTAACCTTAGACTAGTTGTTTCTATCGCTAAACGTTATACAAACCGTGGTTTACCATTCCTTGATCTTATTCAAGAGGGAAACATTGGTCTTATGAAAGCTGTTGATAAGTTTGAATACCAAAAAGGTTATAAGTTCTCAACTTATGCTACATGGTGGATTCGTCAAGCTATTTCTCGTGCTATTGCAGATCAAGCTAGAACTATTCGTATTCCTATCCATATGATTGAGACTATCAACCGTATCAACAAAATCATGCGTAAACACCTTCAGGAAAATGGTAAAGAGCCAGATGTTGATACAATCGCTGAAGAAGTTGGTCTATCAGTTGAGAAGGTTAAAAATGTTATCAAGATTACTAAAGAACCTATCTCACTTGAAGCACCTATTGGTAGTGAAGAAGATGGTAGATTTGGTGACTTTATCGAAGATAAAACATCTCTTTCCCCTTCAGATGCAATCCTCAAAGATGACCTTCGTGTTCAGATAGAAACTGTACTTGATCAACTCAATGAGCGTGAAAAAGCAGTTATCAAACTACGTTTTGGAATCATGGATGACGAGAGTGATAGAACTCTTGAAGAGATTGGTAAAGAGCTTAGCGTTACTCGTGAGCGTGTACGCCAGATTGAAAGTTCAGCTATCAAGAAACTAAAACACCCTAAAGTGGGTCGTAGACTTAAAAACTACATAGAAGAGTAAGGATAGTTACTATATGACTTTTGAACAGCAGTGGCTAGAGTATGATTACAACCCATTCATATTCTTCAACTCTAGTGGAAAGATCGTTTCATTAAACTCCGAAGCTCAGTTTTTAGTAGGCTCTTCAACTCCAGTAGAGCTTTTTGACCTTGCTCAAACATATGCAAGTGTCTCCTTTGGTTTTAAAACAACATTTGTTGACTTAGAATATGGTCGCTATAAGTTCTTTGGATTAACTGTTGGTTACGAAAATGAAGACCAGATAGGTCTTAAACTCTATCAAGCACCATCTTTTAAACTTACAACTCAAAAGCCAGAAGGTCAACTTACAAATATTTTTACAATTACAGACTTATGTATCTCAACGAATTCTATTAACTCTAGTGCTAACTACACAAAGACTTATGACCCTACAATTCCAGATATAATAATCAACTCAAACAGACTCATAAAACTACTTAATAAAATGTACTTATGCGTACAAGAGAATGAAACAATAGATACAAAAGTTTTCTATAGAGTGGGAGAGCATATCAAGTTTGATGATAAAAAGTATAGTATATTTTCAATATCCATAATTGCTGAGAATATTGATCGTGAAAAAAGCCTAGAACTGAAATCTTTAGCTGAAAAATATAACTTTTATATTGAAATAGGCAAACAATTAACCATCAATATTCCGATGGTTACAGCTTAAGAGACAATATCTTTCGAAACTATCGATCCTACTACTATTCCAATAAGTAGTGAGGGCAGATAAAGACTCAAGTCTAATGCATCATTATTTTTTAAAGCGATAAAACCCAAAATCAAAAATATATATGGAACTAGTCTCAAAAAAGAAACACTTCCACGAGCACCATGTTTTATACTAGAGAGGCTAAATGTTTTTATTTTAGCTTTTTCCTCTTTAACTATCTGTTTTAAGTCTAACTCTTCTACGGGAGTTTGATTTTTAGCTTCGTCATTCACATTCTCGTAAAGCTCATGTGGGTCTTCTATCTCATCAAGAAGATCTCTCTCCTCATAGGCTTCACTATCAACTTGAGAAACAACCATTTTTTTGTAAGCAAACGATGAACCTATAATGACAAAAAATGCACTTAAAAATGCCACTTCCACATTAGCAAAAATTGCAGTTGAAAAAAACATAGTAGCTAAGATAACAACTTGAACTACTAAAAAAATACTAATAGCTTTTTTCACCATAGTCCTCATCATCTTCATCATCAAGCTCTTTTTTTATAGCATAACGCGGCTCTTTAGCTAACTCTTGCATCTCTTTATATTGTTTAGAGTATGCTTTATAGACATTTAAAATAGCTGCAGCTATACCGATAAAAACACCTATGAAAAATGTCCAATATATATCAGTAAGACTACGTAGTAACCAGCCTATTCCCACACCCATAAGAACAGCAACCACCATAGAGATACCAAGAGACAAGCTATCTGCCGCTTCTATTATTGGCTTAATACGTGGAGCTTTTGTTTCCTCGTTTGCATTTTCTTGAGAGTTATTTTTACCCATTTTTAATCTCTTTAAAAACTTTTGCTGCTGCATTTATAGTATTCTCTATCATCTCATCAGTCGTAGCCGTAGATATAAAGCCTGTCTCATAAAGTGAACATGCAAAGTAGAAACCTTCATCTAGCATGGCAGAGTGAAACTTTGCAAAAAGTGCTGCATC
The DNA here is from genome assembly GCA_034660715.1 of Campylobacterota bacterium. GTDB lineage: Bacteria > Campylobacterota > Campylobacteria > Campylobacterales > Sulfurimonadaceae > Sulfurimonas. The sequence goes on from JAYEJR010000073.1 coordinate 10,015, forward strand.
TGAGTTACAAGCATCTGCAAAGTTCTTAACTGGCGTTTCATTAAAGAAGAAACCAAACATAGAGCCTCTCGTATCTGTTTGCATAGTAATACCCTCTTTAGCTGCTGCCTCTTTCATGCCAGTAACTAACCTCTCTCCTCTAGCTTGTAAAACTGCCATAACACGAGCGTTTTTCTTAAGCTTAGTAAGTGCTGCGAGACCTGCTGCCATAGCAACTGGGTTTCCACTGAGTGTTCCCGCTTGATATACTGGACCTTCAGGACTAAGCTCAGCCATTATCTCAGCACGTGCTCCAAAAGCACCCACAGGCATACCACCACCGATAACTTTACCAAGAGTAATGATATCTGGTTTAACACCAGTGATAGACTCAGCACCATTTATAGTTCCACGAAAGCCACTCATAACTTCATCAAAAATAAGAAGAGTTCCATTTTCATCACAAAGTTTTCTAAGTTCTAATAAAAACTCTTTATCAGCAGGTACAAGACCCATATTTCCAGCTATAGGCTCAATGATAACACAAGCGATATCTGATGAATCAGCAAAACATTTTTTGATACTCTCTAAGTTGTTATACTCAGCTAAAAGTGTATGTTTAGTAAAGTCAGCTGGAACACCAGGACTAGATGGGTTTCCAAATGTCGCAGCACCACTTCCCGCTTCAACTAAAAGAGCGTCGCTATGCCCATGATAACAACCTGTGAACTTAACAATATCATCACGACCAGTAAAACCACGTGCAAGACGTATAGCTGACATAACAGCCTCAGTTCCTGAGGATACAAAACGAACCTTGTCTATAGAGTCAAAAAATGACACTACAAGCTTTGCAAGTTCTGTCTCAGCTTCTGTTGGAGCTCCAAAACTTAGTCCATGTTTAACTGCATCTATCACAGCTGCTTCTATAGATTCATCTCTGTGACCAAAGATAAGTGGACCCCATGATTGAACATAGTCAACATACTTATTTCCATCAACATCACTTAAGTAAGCACCCTCACCTTCTGTGATAAAGATGGGAGTTCCTCCAACACTTTTAAATGCGCGTACTGGAGAGTTAACGCCACCAGGAATTAAACTTTGTGCTTCATCAAATGCTTTTTTAGATGCTTCTCTACTCATATACGTATGACCTTCTTTATAATTTTTCTTATTATAGCTAAGTATTGCTAAACCACAGCAAACTTAAGCATACCAGTAAGTCAGAAAGAGGTAAGATGTGAAGTAGCTATTATGAAGGCTCTACGAGTAGAGTCGAATGATAGATGCTTTGCAGATTGCCTCTTTCTGGCTTATCCGAAGGACGATTAGAAAAAAGCACACTTGACTTCGTTACAAAATCTCGAAGCTACCTGTAGCTCCTTCAACTTTGTGCCTCGCAATTGCACTCTTTTCTAATCGCTGATATACTTAAATTTGCTGTGGTTTAGCAATAGTATTAATATTGATTTGGTATAATCCTCAAACTTAATAATATGGAACCTTTTTGAATAGATCAACTTTTGCCCTTTTTGTTGCACTTTTAATACACCTTCTTCTAATACTCATTTTTTGGATACTAGGTACTCTATCCCCTGAAATAACTAAGCCTGAAAAAAAAGAAGAGAAGATAAAAATAAGTCTCAAAGAGATGCCTAAAAAACATAAAGAGTCTGGAGTAAATAAGAAGAAACCAAAACCTCAAAAAACAGCCCCACCAATGCCAAAGGGTAAACAACTTAAAAAAATTGTCAAACCACCAAAGCAAGTAAAGTATGAACCAAAAAAGCCAGTTAAAAAACCAACTCTAAATAAACCCAAAGCCAAACCTGTAAAACAACAAAAGCCTAAGCCAAAGATAGAACCTCTATCTCCAACAAAACCATACATACCTCTTTTAGCTAAGAAAAAAGATGTCAACAAAACTAAAAAGCCAAAAAAAGCTGTCGATCCAATGGCTTGGATGTTTGAAGACAAATCAACACAAGAGAAAAAAAGTGCTAAACCTAAAGTAGCCTCTGGTGGAAATATTTCTCAAAATATCAAAGAGCTATATGGCGAAGAGTTTGGTAAACTAACTCCTGGACAGCAGCAGTACATCATAGATAATCAAGAGATTATGAGACGTATAACTCAGCAAGTGTTAACACGCGTGGCACGTGTAAACTTATCAAACGACTTAAACGTTAACAGAAGTAATGTAGTAGAGTTTTATCTACACCCAAATGGAGATATGACAGACTTTAAGTTCCTCTCTAAAAGTGGATACTACATACTTGATGATACTACAAAAGAGACTATAGAGTATGCCTATAGTCGCTACCCTAGACCTACTGAGAAGACACTTGTAAGATATAATGTTTACTACAATTTAGCGAGATACTAAGTAAAAATCTTAAATTGATAATATCAACTAAAGAAAAACAAGATTCTTGTGCTAAAATATCTACAAACAACTACAAGGTTCCATTATGTCCATTCAAAGAACAATATTAAGCTCCCTTTTCATTTCATCTCTACTTCTTTTTAGCGCATGTAGCGAGGAGAAAAAGATTCAAGTTAAAAAAGAGATTCCACCGCTTAAAGTAAATACTATTACAGTCAAAAAAGAGCCTGTTCCCATCTGGAAACAGTACACAGGTATGACAAAAGCGAGTAGTGATCAAGATGTACAAGCGAGGGTTTCAGGAGTATTAGAAGAGATATACTTCAAAGATGGTCAAGCAGTTA
>JAYEJR010000074.1:0-12722 GCA_034660715.1 Campylobacterota bacterium
AACTCTTTATTCGTTCCCATTATAGTGAATTAACCTTAAATCACATTTTTAAAGGAACAAAAATATGTACCCTATAAATAGTGCTTTTTTACTAAATTAAGTAAATTCTATGGCAAATTGCCATATTTTTTAGATATTTCACTCTTTTGGATTATTATCCTTAAAGAAAAAGTGTCCTTTTAAAAATATAATTGCCCTTAATGGAGCATTTATGAGCATTATTTACTGTATACCCATTAAAAGAGCACAAATGAGCTTAAAGTAGGAGTCTATTATGGAAGCTAAGAAGAAGTTACTAGACATAGTTCGTGAGAAAATTCGTTTTAAACATTATAGCTATTCTACTGAAAAGACTTATATACATTGGATAAAGCAATATATATTTTTTCATAACAAAAAGCATCCAATTGATATGGGCAAGAGGGAGATTGAAGAGTATCTGACTTCGTTAGCTACAAAAAGTAAAGTTGCTCCTACAACTCAGAATCAAGCATTCTCAGCAATACTGTTTTTATATAAAGAGATACTAGGTGTGGATATGAGTGAATGGAATATTCAAGCTTTAAGAGCTCAAGAGAGGAAGCATATTCCAGTAGTTTTGACAAAAGAAGAGGTTTTTGCAGTTCTTGAAAATATAAAAGGGATTTATAATCTCGTTACTATGCTTATGTATGGATGTGGACTGAGAATGAGCGAGGTTTTAAACTTAAGGATAAAAGATATAGATTTAGGTTTTAACAAAATATATATTTGGGACTCAAAATCTTTAAAGGACAGAGCTATCCCTTTACCTATAAAGCTCAAACAAAAGTTAGAAATTCAGATAGAAGATGTAGGTGTGTTACATAAAAAAGATATACTCAGTGGCTATGGTTCAGTTTATCTTCCCTTCGCATTTGACAAGAAATCTCCTAAGGCAAAGTTCGAAACTAAATGGCAATACCTTTTTCCAATGGCAAAAGTCTCAAAGGATCCTAGAAGTGAAACCATCAGAAGACACCATATACATCCAAAGACTTTAGGTCGAAACATAAAAGTAGCCGCACAAAAGGCAAACCTAAATAAAAGAGTAACCTCACACATATTTAGACACTCATATGCGACTCACTTACTTCAAGCTGGTATAGACTTAAGGTCAATACAAGAGCTATTAGGGCATAAATCTGTCGAAACTACAATGATATACACTCATGTAGTTTCGGAAATGAATAAACCAAAACTCATAAGTCCACTAGACTTTTAAAAGGAAGAGAAGATGATAGAGAGATTTTACCTCAAAGATTACCTTAGTTTTAAAGAGACGGAACTTAACTTAGAGACTGGGCTTGTAGTGTTTACCGGACCTAGTGGTAGTGGTAAGTCCATACTTATGAACTCCATACTCTCTTCTTTGGGTGGAGCGGCTTGTGAAGCTGCCATTTGCGAGTCTAGCGTTACATGGGACATAAACGCCGATGACATAGGCATAGAAAACGAAGAGATAAACATCTTTAAGCACATAAAAAAAGGAAACTCTCGCTACTTTGTTAACAACCAAAGTCTCTCTCGCAAGGCTATCGGTTCGGTTGCTTCGGACTATCTTCGTCATTTGAGTCTTAAAGACTTTAGCGATTTTGAAAATGAAAACCTACTTGGCATCTTAGACGAGAGAGTAGGGGCTAAGTCTAAAAAGGTCTTTAAACTCAAAGAGAAGTACAAAACTACATACTTAGAGTACCAGAGTGTTAAAAAAGAGCTTCTGAAAATAGAAGAAGAAGAGAAGAAGATAGTGGAGCTAAAAGAGTTCGCAGCGTTTGAGATAAAAAAGATAGAAGAGATAAATCCAAGTGCGGGAGAAGACGAAGAGCTACTTGTCATAAAAAAAGAGTTGTCTCGCAAAGAGAAGGTCTTGGAGAGTTTAGAGTCCGCTATGGACATCTTTAATCACGAGCACCTTGTCTCTGCTGCATTAGACTCCTTAGACGCCGATAGTTCGTTTTTTGACGATGCGATGAATGAGCTTCGTGCACAGTTTGAGAGTGCACAAGAGCGTTTTAGTGCTCTTGAAGATGTAGATGTAGAAGAGGTTCTTAACCGCATAGAAGAGATAAGCGGTCTTAAACGCCGTTACGGAAGTGTGGAAGAGGCTCTTGTCTACATGGAGCAAAAAAGAAAAGAACTTGCAAAGTATGAAAACATAGAGATAGAGAAAAAAGACTTGGAAGAGAAATACTCTACACTTTTAACATCGGTAGAGTCATTAGCCGAGGAGTTAAGTCTTTTACGCCAAAAAGAGTTGAAGCCTTTTGAAGCAGCTCTTAACAGCTACCTCAGTAGTCTCTATCTAAGAGATGCACAGATAGCACTAGAGAAGGCAGAGTACTCTGAGCTCGGTTGTGACTTGTTGAGTGTTAAGCTAAACGCCACTGAGCTTTCTAAGATAAGTACTGGTGAGTTTAACCGTCTGCGTTTAGCCATACTCGCACTCAAGTCTGAGTTCATGAGTAACAACGGTGGCGTTTTAATGCTTGATGAGATAGATGCAAACCTCAGTGGTGAAGAGTCAATGTCCGTTGCAAAAGTGTTGAGAAAGCTCTCTAAACACTTCCAGATATTTGTCATATCTCATCAGCCACAACTTACTTCTATGGGAGATCAACACTTTTTGATCTATAAAGATGGTAATATTTCAAAAACAAAAGAGTTAAACTTCGATGAAAAAGTGGACGAGATAGCTAGAATCATTAGCGGCGAGAACATCTCAAACGAAGCTAAGAAGTTTGCTCATGAGCTACTAGAGGCAAACAGATGATAATAGACACACATATACACTTAGATGATAAACGCTATGATGAAGACTTGGACGAAGTGCTTGAACGAGCGAGAGAGGGTGGTGTAAAACGCTTTGTTATTCCTGGGGCGGATGTTAGTACACTTGAAAAAGCCATATCTATAGCGGAGTCTCACAGTGATGTCTTTTTTGCTGTAGGAGTTCATCCTTATGACATGCATCAGTTTGACTCTTTAGACTTCGAGAAGTATGTGGGACATGAGAAGTGTGTAGCCATCGGAGAGTGTGGACTTGACTACTTTAGACTTGAAGGAAGTGATGAAGAGAAAGAGGCTGAGAAGATAGAGCAAAAAAGAGTTTTTTCTGCCCAGATAGAACTTGCTAAAAAGTACAAAAAACCACTCATAGTTCACATAAGAGATGCTTCACGAGACTCTAAAGCTCTTATGCTTGAGTGTGGAGCTGGTGAAGTGGGTGGCGTTTTACACTGTTTTAATGCTGATGAAGAGCTACTTTCTCTCGCAAATGAAGGTTTCTACTTTGGTATAGGTGGCGTTTTAACATTTAAAAATGCGAAGAAGTTAGTTAACGTACTTCCTAAGATACCACAAGAAAAACTTATCATAGAAACAGATGGTCCATACCTGACTCCTATGCCACATCGTGGAGAGAGAAATGAGCCTTTTTATACTACTTTTGTAGCTCAAAAGATGTCTGAACTTCTTGATATACCACTTAAAAACATAAAAGAGACTACTACTCAAAATGCCCAAAAACTGTTTCATATTTCTTAATATGAAACAGTTTGTTTAGCTCTGTTATAGTGTTAAATAAAACATTAACAAACTTTTAGATAAAATAAGACTAAATTAAAATAAAAAGTTTTACATGTATAAATATTTTCTAACTCTATTTTTCCCTCTATTTCTTTTTGCTAACCTTACTTATGAGTCTAACTCTAACAAAGAGCTAGCTCTTCTAGAGTCGTTTGACATAGAACCATCATTTCTTTATGACCCTATAATGAACGATATGCGAAACAAAACAAGCTCTACGAGTAAGAGTAGACACTTTTTTAGAACTATGAATGACGCTTATATATTTATACCATCTATCAAAAATACACTTTCAAAATACGACATTCCACAAGAGTTTCTCTATCTTGCTATGGCTGAGTCGAACTTTCGCACTCATGCATACTCAAACAAAAGAGCTGCAGGGCTTTGGCAGTTTATGCCTGCGACAGGAAGAGTTTTTAACCTCAAAATCGACGAGTATGTAGATGAGAGACGTGACCTTATCAAGTCAACAGATGCAGCGGCGAAGTACTTAACATCACTTCACAAGAGGTTTGGTAAGTGGTACTTAGCAGCCATCGCGTACAACTGTGGCGGTGGGCGTTTGAACAAGGCTATAAAAAAGGCTGGAAGTGATGACTTAGCCGTTTTACTCGACCCTGATAAAAAGTACATACCAAGAGAGAGTAGGTTTTACATCAGAAAGATAGTCGCTTTAGCACTCATAGGCAATGACGAACAGTATCTTCTCTCTAGTGAGTATGAACATCTTTTAAACCGTGCAAATGCCTACTCTATAGCTACAGTAAAGATATCTAGCGGAGAGTCTCTAAGTAGGGTTGCGACACTTATCGATATACCTCTTAAGGATTTACAGAAGTTAAACAGGCATCTAAAATATGACTTTGTACCACCTTATACAAAAAAATATGACATATACATTCCATACATTAAGTTAACTGACTTCAAACAGAAGTACTATGAAGCACCTATGAAGAACATCTATAAGCTTCATGTTGTTTCAAGTGGTGATAATCTCTCTTACATAGGAAAGAAGTATGGCGTTTCCTATGGAGTGATTAAAGATTTTAACAATCTAAAAAGCAATAGATTGAGACTGAGACAAAAGTTAATCATTCCAATCTCAAAATCAAGTGTTAAGAAAAAAATAAATACAAAGAACTACTACATGGTCAAACGAGGGGACTCTCTGGAGTCTATTTCACGTGCTTTTAAAGTAAGTGTTCAAAATATCAAAACACAAAATCATATCAAAGGCTCTCTGATCAAAGTAGGTGAAAGGTTGAAAATCTATGAATAAACTATCTATTAGTATATTTGTTGTTGCTCTTGTTATTACTAGTGGTTGTAGCACAAGAGGCAAGGGGACATACAAGAGTACAACTTACTCTGAGCCAAAGAGTTACTCATCTAATAAAGACGCACATAGTGCTTCTATGGATAAGAAAACATACTCTCATCCTACGATGAGACCTTATACTATACGTGGTATAAAGTACTACCCAACTGTTGTTAGTGTAGGTGATGAGTTTAGTGGAAATGCCTCATGGTATGGTCCAGACTTTCATGGAAAACTCACATCAAATGGTGAGACATACAACATGCACGACATGACAGCGGCACATAAAACCCTTCCGATGAACACCATCGTTAAAGTTACAAACAGAAGAAATGGTTTGACTACAGTTGTTCGTATCAACGACAGAGGTCCTTTTATCGCTACTCGAATCATAGACCTCTCAAACAAAGCAGCACATGCGATAAACATGGTTGGTGCTGGAACTGCACCGGTTACTTTAGAGATACTTGGCTTTGAGACTAAGGGCAAGAAAACGATACCTACTAAAAAAGAGATGAAAAAAGCGCCACAGACTAAGTCTATAGGTAACTTTGCACTTCAGATAGCATCATTTTCTAAAATAGAAGGTGCCTTATCTACTCAAGAAAAGTATGACCAAATAGATGGTTATGAAACAATGATACAAGATGTGGAAGCTGGTGGCGGACGTATGTTTAAAGTAGTACTTAAAGGTTTCAAAAGTGAACAAGAAGTACGTGACTACAAAGAAAATAGCCAGATATTTGATAAAGCATTTATAATAAGACTAAAAGAGGATTAATAATGATTAGTAAAACAAGAACAACTAAAGAGACAGATATAACAGTAGAGTTAGAGTTAAATGGAACTGGTAAAAGTAATATAAACACAGGTGTTGGTTTTTTAGACCATATGTTAGAGAGCTTCTCAAAGCACTCACTTATAGACATGAACATAACTTGCAAGGGTGATACTCACATCGACGACCACCACAGTGTTGAAGATGTTGGTATCGTTCTTGGTTCTCTTGTAGCGCAAGCTATCTATCCAGTGAAAAACATGGAGCGTTTTGGAAGTGCAAACATCGTTATGGATGAAGCTTGTGTATCGTGTGACTTGGATCTTAGCAATCGTCCATTTTTAGTGTTTGAGTTAACACCAACTGGTAAGGTTGGAAACTTTGACACGGAACTTGTAGAAGAGTTTTTTAGAGCCTTTGTACTAAACGCCAGAATAAGTGCTCACATCATAGAGCTTCGTGGACGCAACAAACACCATATCATTGAGGCTTCTTTTAAATCTCTTGCAGTAGCTATTCGTCGTGCTACGGCTAAAAATGATAGAGTTGGCATACCTAGTACAAAAGATGTTTTATGATTAAACTTCTTATACTAGATGTTGATGGTTGTTTGAGTGATGGTAAACTGTTTTATGATTCAAATGGTGCTGAGAGCAAAAACTTTAATGTAAAAGATGGACTCGGTATCACTACTTGGATTAAAATGGGTAATCAAGTAGCTATCATAACGGGACGTAAGTCTGAGATAGTTAAACGCAGAGCTGGGGAACTAGGCATTCAGCATATTTTTCAAGGTATAAGAGACAAAGATAGAGTTTTAAAAGAGCTCGTAGACTCTTTAGGGCTTCAGTTTTATGAACTTGGTGCTATTGGTGATGACTTGAACGACTATAACATGCTTTCACTTGTAGGTCGTAGTTTTACACCAGCTAATGGTGTAAAAGAGATCAGAAACCTCGTTGATACGACACTTCAAAACAGTGGTGGTGATGGTGCTGTTCGCGAGATGATAGATATGTTAGTAGATGAAAATGACCAAAGAGAAGCATTTTTATCTGTATGGATTTAAGGGGTAAGTTATAAATATAAATATTTTCTTCTCTCTTGTCTTTACTGGGCTTATGATGATATATGTACTTTTTGAACCTCTAACGATAAAAGAGAGAGAGTTTGAGGATGTTCCTGTTTTTGAGATTAACAGTTTTATAATGTATGAGCTTAATGAGAAGGGTTTAAAAACTCTAATGACTGGTGATAAAACTCTTAAGTATGAAGATAGATATACAGTAGATACTATTGACTTCACAGATCAGTCTAAAGGTTTCATATCAAATATGAAAGCAGATAGAGGGCTTTATAAAGAAGATATAGTGAATCTTAATGGTGATATAAGATATGTAAGAGAGGATGGTTTAATGTTTCAATCAGAAGCTATGACTTATAACACTACAACCGCTGTAGCAAATACTACGAGTAGTTATACTGCGAGTAAAAATAAAAGTACTATGACTGGAACTTCACTAGAGTATCACTCTATCCCAAACACTATGAAGTCAAAAAACATTGTTATAAAATACCAACTAGAGGATAACTCATGAAACATATAATTATTTTAATAATTTTCTTAAATACTATAGCGTTTGGACAAGAGCTGAAAATAAAAGCAAATGTTTTTCAAGCAGATGAAAAGAAAGGTATATCGATTTTTGAAGGTGATGTAAATATAGTCAAGAAAAATGATGAGCTAAATGCTTCAAAGGTTACGATATACACAAATAAAAAAAATCAACCAGTAAAATACATAGCACTTGGCAATGTTGCTTTTAAAATAGCTACAAAGCAGGGTGCAAAGTATGAAGGTACCGCAAATAAGGTGATATTTTTACCTAAAGACAAAGAGTATCATTTTTATGAAAATGTTTTTTTAAGACAGATAAATGAGAAAAAAGAGATACAGGGTGATGAAGTGATTTTAAATATCACTGATGGACAAGCTTATGCCAAGGGTGTAAAAAAAGGTCCAGTTATCATGATATTTGATATAGCAGAAGAAGAGGAATAAAAAATGGTTGAAATAGTAGACGCAAAATTTATAACATCAGCACCAAATGTAAACTTGGCACCAGACTCAGAAGAACAGAATGAAGTAGTTTTTATGGCTCGCTCAAATGTAGGAAAAAGTTCACTCCTAAATGCACTTACTGACCATAAAGGTTTAGCAAAAGTCTCTTCAACTCCAGGGAAGACAAGACTGATAAACTACTTTGATGTTACATTTATAGATAGAGACACTAGCGATAAGCTACTTGCAAAGTTTGTCGATTTGCCAGGTTTTGGTTATGCAAAAGTATCTAAGTCTATGAAGCACGACTGGGAAAAGAACTTAACTGATTATATAGCAGAGCGTGAACAGATAAAGCTTTTTATACATCTGATAGACTGTAGACATCCTCATTTAGATATAGATACATCAGTGAGTGAGTTCTTGTTTCAAAATGTCAGAGAAAATCAAGTGATTTTACAGATTTTCACAAAGATAGATAAGCTTAATCAAAAAGAGCAAAATGCACTTAGAAAAGAGTTTCCAAATGCAATGACAGTTTCTAGCTCCAAAAAACGCGGTACACATAAGATAAACAAGGTTATTTTCGACATCTTAACTGAAGAGGATGAAAATGAATCTTAGTTTTGTAAAAGCTTCACTTTCACAAATCCATGAAATGAGAGAGTTGATTCTTCCTGAGATTGATAGTGGAGTTATTCTTGATAGAAGTGAAGATGAAATCGCTACAAATATTCGTTCGTACTTACTTGCATATGATGGAGCAGAGCTTATAGGCTTTACAGCTCTTCATATACATACGACATACCTAGCTGAAATACGTTCACTTATAGTTAAAGATGGATGTCGAGGACAAAAAGTAGGTGAGTCTCTAGTAAACAAAGCACTTGATGAAGCATCATCTCTTGGCGTTCAAAGAGTTCTTAGTTTAACTTATAAAAAATCTTTTTTTGAACGTTTAGGTTTTATTGAAATTCCTAAAGAGTCCCTCCCTGAACAGAAAATTTGGGCCGACTGTATTAAATGTAAACACTTTCCAATATGCAACGAAATATCTCTCATCAAAAACCTTTAAGGCTTCTTGCTTATTTAGTTTTCTTTATAGTTTATAGTAGTCTTGCTACTATCTATCCATACTTACCACCTCTTTTTGGTGTTTTATATCTCTTTTTTGCTCGTGCTTTTGATAGAGAAGATGCTCTGTATATTATACTTATATCTCTGTATCTTGTAGTTTTTGAGGCAAATAACGGATACATTCTTTTTAGTTCCATCATTTATTTCTATATAGTATATAAGTTCATAATGCCAAGAATCTCTCAAAACTTTTCTTGTCCTTCTTGTGTCAAAATATCTTTTTTACTTTTGGCATATATAGGCTATTTTCTATTTTTAATGCTCATATCAAATGTCTTTTTACTACCTCTACCTCATATAAATTACTATATAGTTTACTATATAGTAATTGAATTCCTTTTAGTGAGTATATTATGAAAATAAAATTAATGTTAGCTATGTTTTCAATCATATGGTTAGCTCTTATAGTTAGGGTTTTTACACTAAGCATACAGTCAAATAGTTTCTATGCTAAACTCTCAGAAAACAACACAATAAAAACAGAGAGAATAGCACCTGTTCGAGGTGAAATTGTTGATACAAAGAATAGAGCTATAGCTATAAATAAACTCGGGTTTAAAATACAACTTGCACCACACCTATCAAATAAAAAACACTTAGCAGAGTACAAAGAAGAAATCAGCATACTTAAAAAGCTTTTACCTGAACTTGATGAAGATAAAATCAATAAAAACTACAAGAAACAAGAGTCTTACTATAATCATAACTTCATAGATATAGTTCACTTTATTCCTTATGAAAAAATCATGCCTGTATATTCGATACTTAACCTGAGGAAAAATATTAAAATAGTTCCTGCCCCTAAACGGTTTTACCCGTATAAAAATATTGCTGCTCATATGATAGGCTATGTATCACGAGCAAATAGAAAAGATATCAATAAAGATGCCACACTTGAACTTATAGGTTATACAGGAAAAACAGGAGTGGAGAAGTACTACAACAAATACTTACAAGGCACTCCTGGCTCACGTAAGATTCAAGTAAACGCCAACAACCAAGAGATAGCCCAACTAATGTATGAAAGTGCAAATGAAGATAAAAAACTCACCTTAAGTCTTGATATGGAACTTCAGTCTTATATATCTGAGCTTTTTGTAGATAAAGTGGGTGCTATAGTTGTAATGGATGTTAATGGCTCCATTCTTTCTGCTGGAAGTTTTCCTAACTATGATCTTAATATTTTTGTCTCTGGAATGAGCTATAAAATGTATAATGATCTCTCTTCAAGTTTAGACCACCCTTTTACTAATAAGCTTATTAATGGTCTTTATCCCCCTGGATCAACTATTAAGCCTATGTTAGGACTTTTATATATTACAACAGATTTAAATGATAAATGGAGTGTTAATTGTAAATCATCGATGCCTTTAGGTGGTCGTATATTTAGATGTTGGAAAAAGAAAGGTCATGAAAAAACAGATATCATAAAAGCAATAAGAGAGAGTTGTGATGACTACTTCTACAAAGGAAGTTTAGTTTTAGGAAATAAAAAGATAAGCAATGGCTTTAAGCGCTACGGTCTTAGTAAAAAGACTGGAGTAGACTTGCCAAACGAGTTTATAGGTGTTGTCCCTTCTAGAGCATGGAAAAAAAGAAAATACAATAAAATATGGAATGTAGGAGAGACCGTAAATATGTCTATAGGGCAGGGCGACTTATTAACTACTCCCTTACAAATTGCTCAACAGACAGCTCTTGTTGCTACAGGTAAGTTACCTGTACCACATTTGGCAAAAATGGTCGGTACTAAGATGTATGAAAATAAATTTAGTGAAGTGTTAACCCCTAGAGAGCTCTCAAAGCTTCCAGTAATACGTAAAGCTATGTATCAAGTGTGTAACAACATGCGAGGTACTGCAACAAACTACCTAAGTTCAAAAGTTACTATCGCTGGAAAAACAGGAACAGCTCAAGTTGTGGCTATTAAACAAGATATTGAAAAAAGAAAGTTAGAGCATGAAATGGCATACTATAATCGTTCTCATGCTTGGTTTACAACTTATGGACCCTATAAAAATCCTCAGTATGTAGTAATGGCTATGGTTGAACATGGTGGGCATGGTGGACATGCAGCAGGGAAAATAGTATCAAAAATATACAACAAGCTTTTAGAACTTGATTATATCAAGGAATAATATCTAGAGAGAGTTTTTAGTTTGTGATTTTCAAAACAGCTTAGAAGCTGTTTTGAATAAAGAGAGCGAGAATAGCTAGAAGAAATATACCACCAGCTTTGTTGTATAGCTTGTTTGCAAGTATAAAAAGTAAAATAAGTGATGCAGATACCATGATAAGTATATCAAAGTATGAAGCCTGAAGGTTTACACTTAGAGGTTTTATAAGTGATGATGCACCTAAAACCATAGAAAAGTTAGCAACATTTGAACCTATGATATTTCCTATACTCATATCAGCATGACCTTTTTTAATCGCTACAAGTGATACCACTAGTTCTGGCAAAGATGTACCAAGGGAAATAAGAAATAAGCCTATAATCCACTCGCTTACATCTAAGCTTCTTGCAATGTTAGTAGCACTCTCAACAACAAAGTTTGCTCCACCAATAGTTAAAACAAATCCAACTGCTAAAAGTGGAATTGTTTTTGCCCAGTTAAACTTTTTAGTTAAGTCTTCATCTATTTCACCCTCTAAATCATCCTTAGCTGATGTAAATAAGAATATAAGATACGAAACCATTATAAGCAGGAAGATAACGCCATCAATGCGACCTATTTCACCATCTTGAATCATTACTAAAAAGATGATTACAGGAACAAGTACCCATACGCTATCTTTTGAAAAAAGATCGCGTTTTGGATTCATGGATTTTGCTATCATAAAGACTATACCTAAAACAAGAGTTATGTTAAAAATAACACTTCCAACTACATTTGCTACAGCCATATCGCTTTTACCTTGAGAAGCTGCCATCATGGAAGCTGCCATCTCTGGTAAAGATGTTCCAAACGCCACTAAAGTAGCCCCTATAACAAAGTGCGATATATTAAAGTGAAGAGCTATTCTTTCTGACTCTTTAATTATAAAGTCTGCTCCAAATATAAGTGCAGCCATTGCACTGAAAAAGATGATGTAATCCATTGTTATCCTTGTGTTCTCACTATGAGACTTGTTGGTAGTTTAAATTTTTCTATAAGAGAATTCTCTTTAGCACGCATTTCACCTTGGTCAACCTCGTGATCAAATCCTAAAAGATGAAGAAGTCCATGAATAAAGAGAAGAGTTAACTCATCGTCATATGTATGCTGCAGCTCTTTAGCTTTTTCTTGTACAAATTCATAGGAGATAACTATACTTCCAAGTGGAGACATAGGCATCTCTTCATAAGGAAAACTAAGTACATCAGTAGCGTTATCAATGCCTCTGTGCATATTGTTTATCTCTTGGATCTCTGTGTTATTTGTGATAATGAGTTCTATCTCTTTATCAGTTAAAGTTTTTGCTATGGAGTTTAAAAGAGGTTCATCTACTGTAAGAGTAGTTCTGTTATCTAGTTCAATCATAAGTTCAATTATATCAAACGAGACTTATATTTTAGCTGGAGATAGATATAAAGAGCTTATATCTATCCTGTTATATTAAGCTGACTACCAATACCTGTTTTTTGTGCAGTCATTTGCTTTGATTGTTCATTTGCACTCTCAAAGACTTTAAGCACCTGCTGTGATTGAACATCTTGCGCTTTTTTTTGGGCTTCAATTCCAAGGGAAGAGCCACTTGTTGATGAAGATACATCCATAGTTAATCCTTTTATCTCTAATATATCTACATTGTAGTCTCTATTTGTTTTAATTAAG
>JAYEJR010000075.1:0-36441 GCA_034660715.1 Campylobacterota bacterium
TGAGTTTATAGTGGAATTCTACAAAGATGGTGGAGGGTATGTCGGTTCAGGTAAAAGCGAGCATGATGTTAAGATAAAACGCTCTAGCACCTTGAACAATAACGAGAATAAATCATGGTGGTAAGCTCGAGTAAGGCTTTTACACTTATAGAGCTCATTTTTGCGATTGTTATAATCGCTATAAGTGTTATCTCTCTACCAACTATGACAGATGCTACATCTTCAGGTGTAGCAAAAAATGTGGAAGTTCAAGAGGCTATATTTAAAGCTATTGTCATGACTAAATCTGCCGTAGGAGAAAATAGCTTTTCAAACATAGACAGTGTTGCACAGACTACTAGCACACTTATCACTGATGGTGGAGGTTTAAGTGACTATAAATTTGACCAAAAGTATACGCTAACAGTTATTCAAGGAACTTTTAACGGTGAAACAAGTACAGATATCAAAAAAGTAACTACTCAAATATTTACCGAAGATGATGAACTACTTGCTAGTTTTTCTGCATATAAGTTTAATTACTAGGAGTTATTATGAAAAATAGATATGCCTTTACGATGATAGAGCTTATTTTTGTTATAGTAATTATGGGTATCATAGGGAAATTTGGAACAGAGTTTTTAGCGCAAGCCTACAAAAACTTTATCTCTACAAAAATTCACAATAAGTTTCAAAATCAGAGCTCTACAGCCGTTGAGTTTATTGCTAAACGATTACAATACAGAATAAAGAGCTCAGTCATTGTTAGAGAAATCGGAACATTTTCCGACTTTGAACTTCTAGAGGGATTTCAGAGTCCTAACTATAATGTTATGGAATGGATTAGCTATGACTCAGAAGGTCTTCGAGATGGCGCATGGAGCGGAATATATTCAAAAGAAAAATCGGGAACTGAACTCTACTCCCCAGAGACAAATACTACTCAACTTAACAATTTGATTTCTACTCTTTCAAATACAAACTCCTCTTTAGCAAATGCAGCTATCTACTTCATAGGTAGTGACTCCTCTAAAGACAGTTGGGGGTGGGGTGGTGTAGCCTTCACAGATTTCAACAACTCTATGAAACCTATCAAAGCAGGTACAAGCCTTAAAGAGTTTGCTAGTGATGTTGGTAGTGACTTTAGTACGTTAAACTTAAACAATAGTTTGCTAAATAGTTATCAGCTTGCTTGGACCGCCAACGCTATCGTCTTCGATGAAACAAATCAACAACTATGGTTATACACAGACTATCAGCCGTGGGAAGGTGATAAGTACACAGATGCAAATATTAAACAACTTATAATGGAAGAAATTTCAGACTTTAAGAAGAAACAAACTAAAAGCATTATCACAATTAAAGTCTGCTCTATTAACGAGAAACTTAAAGATTTAGATGAAGGAGACTTTGGTACATGCAAAGAGAAAACTATACTATAAAAAGCCAAAGTAAAAACGCTATGGCAATGATTATGGCTATCATGGTTATAGTCATTATAGGTACTATCATGGCACTCTCCATGAGCATGACTGTGCTTACGACCAAGCGTAACTTAGATATGTACCTTTATGAGCAAGTAGAAATACTAGCAGACTCAGCAAGAGAGTATGCTATGTATAAAATTGGAAACACTCCCTGTGTGGAAGATACTTTTACTATTACTGGACAAGATGATTTTTACGATATTGATATTGATATAAAATATATAGTGCCAACGGGTTGTACTGCAGACCCTACACTAAATTTTGCTCCAAATCCTGATGATACAGATACAGAACTTATTCACAGTGCAGCTGTTCTTAATATTACTGTTGCTATAGATAAAAGTAAGACAAATACAAGTGAAGATATAAGATTTCACAAAAGATATATTGAAAATATCAAACCTTAACCTTTTAATGCTATAATCTTTATACTTACGAATTAAAAGGATTATTATTATGAATATTTCACTTACTGGAAGACAGTTAGAACTTACAGATGCTATAAAAGCTCACATGACAACATCTATAGAAACACTTACAAAATTCAATATGGATATTATATCTGTAAATGTAGTTGCTTCTGCTCAAACAAAAAAAGGGAAAGAGCACTCAGTTGTTGAGTTTGTTATAAACCTTGCACATAAAAATTCTATAATTATAAAACAAAACGATGATGACCTCTATGCAGCTATTGACTTGGCTATTTCACGTGCTCAAAAAGCGATGCGCCGTATGCATGACCGTGACACTTCTCACCATAAAGTTGGTCTAAACGAAGCAAAAGCAGAAGTTGCAGATGTAAAAGAGAGTGCAGAGGCTATGGAGGATGAGATAGTTCCTGTAGAACTTGACCTATACAAACCACGTGAAGTTGAAGATGTTCTCAACGACCTTAAAGAGAGTGACAAAATGTTTGAGATCTTCTTAGATCATGATGGTAAAACTCGCGTTCTATACAAAAGAAATGATGCGAAGTTTGGTCTCTACTAGAAACCGCGTTTCATAAACCCTTGTTAGTTTCGATGTTCTCTATCGGAACTAACAGTTAAATCCTCTCGAACCATTTTTACAATACTTTCATCCTCTGCATAATCAAACCAACGAAACTGATTTCCACTCTGAGCAGTTCCCTTGAGTAAATCCCCACTTTTTCTAAACTTTAGATCTAGGTTTGCTATTTCAAAACCACTTGTAGTTCTTACAAACTCATCCAAACGCTCAGAGCTCTCTTGATTTGTGTAGAGATAGCAGTAGCCCTTTAGACCTGTTCTACTAACCCTACCCCTTAACTGATGTAGAGTTGAGAGACCTAGCCTCTCTGCACCCACAATAACAACGGTTGTAAGACGGGGCAGTGAGATACCTACTTCAACCACCGTTGTGCTTATTAAAATCGTTCCATTGTCCCTAAAGTCTAAGAGTACTTGCTCCTTCTCTTTATCTTTTCCATGAGTTACGTAAACGCCATCAAAGTTCTTTTCCCAATATCCACGAGCTTCATCGATACTTTGATACTCTATCATCTCACTCTCTTGCACAAGTGGATAGACTATCAAAACTTGATTATCTTTTGCTATCTCTGTTTTAATATTTGCCAGTAAATCTTTAAAGTCGCTCTTATGGATAACCTTGGAGTCTATATCTTTTGTAAAAGGCGTAGAGGTTATAAGGCTCACGTCTATATGAGCAGACTCTATCATAGCTTGTGTTCTAGGGATAGGAGTAGCTGAAAACTGTAGATAGTGAGGCTTTTTAGCTCCCTCGCTCACAAGCTTTTCTAAACTATTTCTCTGCAGTGTTCCAAAACGATGTTGCTCGTCCACCATAACAAGAGCTGCACTTGGAAGTTCTCTATAAAGAACAGCATGCGTACCGATGATAAAGTCATACTCACTTAAATCAACTTTTTTACTTTTGTTCGTAACTAGAACTGTTTTACAATCTGGTAAAAATTTAGTAGCCTCTTCATAAAGTTGATTTGCGAGTATTGTAGTTGGTGCCATCAAGATAGAACGATTTGGTAGCATCATATATGCAGCTGCTAAAATCACCATAGTTTTTCCACTTCCGACATCACCCACTATCATTCTCTTAGATGCTATTGGTTTAGAAAAATCGCTTTGTATATCTTCTATGGCTGATAGTTGCTGTTTTGTCAGTTCAAAGGGAAGAGTCTTGCTCCACTCGTCGTAACCAGCATCTACAGAGACCAAAGGCTCAAAATATCGGCGTTTAGAAGCGAGTAGTTTCATGTAGGAGTAGAGTTCAATATACTTGAGTGCACTAGTAGTCTTTTCACTCATCTCACCATGCTCTAGTGTTTGAGCAGTTGCAAAGTGTAGCTTCAATACCTCTTGTCCTATCTCCTCGGGTATCCCCTCCTCTTGTAGCTTCTCAACACTTAACTCTTTTTGCACAAAACGCCACATCATATCTGTTCTAAGTCCACATTTATATTTTGGGACTATTGAGCCTATATTTGTCACTTTTTTAGGCATGCTCATACTGCACTGCCCCTGTTTGCACTCTATAAGACCGTAGTAGTACTCACGGCTTCCTACACTAAACTGATGCATCATATAGGGCTTGGGACGAAATAAAACACCACTTACAGAGTGTCCAAAGTTATGAGCAAAAAAAGTTATTTGGATTGTATTTGGAGCGCGAAAGACTGATTCTACCGTTGCATCTATGAGTTGGTAAGTATGTGGATTTAATTTTTCGTGGAGTCTATAGTCTTCGTATGAGTGAGGAATCAAAAGAGCAAGTTGTGAGTAGGAGCTAACCCCAAGTTTATCAAATTTTGTTGCTTGCTCTTTTGTGAGTTTCATAATTTATTTACCGAGTTTCTTCTCTAGGTTTCTAACTCTCAAGTGCATATTTCCTATCATAAGAGTCATAACTACTATAATAATTGTTAAAAGTGTGTCAGATAAATTTTCCATAATTTTCCTTTTTTGTGTTATAATCAACATTAAGAGTTAGAGAGGTTCCAGCCTCTCTAATTTAGTTCCTTTAAGATTTTAACTACTATGTAAATAATAGTCAAAACTTTTAGGAGCATGTTAAGACTATGCATCTTAACCTCCAATGTTGATTTTTGTCCCACCTTTAGGTGGCGACAAATTAATTATAACAACAAATCAAAAAACTTATTTAAAATATGACAATATGCCATACTATTTTCTAAACTGGCGTTTAACTTACGAGTTTACTCTTTTTACTCTCTCTTCTTCTTGTGCCTTATAGAGTTCTGCACACCCTTTAGAGAGTTCACGGATTTTGAGCATGTAGTTTTGACGTTCAGTTTGGCTGATGGCTTTTCTTGCATCAAGTACATTAAATACATTTGAAACCATCATACACAGATCATACGCAGGAAGAGGAAGTCCAGCTTCAAGAGTTTTGAGACACTCTTCGCTTTTAGCTTCAAACTCATGAAAAAGCATATCAGTATCTGCTACTTCAAAGTTGTACTTAGAGAACTCTATCTCACTCTCTTTATGAATATCTCTATAGAGAGTTTTATTGCCGTTTTTGTCTTCATTCCATACAATATCAAAGATAGTATCAACACCTTGTAAGTACATAGCTAAACGCTCAGTTCCGTATGTAATCTCTACTGCTACAGGATTACACTCAATCCCTCCAACTTGTTGAAAGTATGTAAACTGTGTTACTTCCATACCATTTAACCATACTTCCCAACCAAGACCCCAAGCACCAAGTGTTGGAGACTCCCAGTTATCTTCAATAAAACGAATATCATGTTTAGCTACATCAAGACCAAGGTACTCTAGTGACTTTAGATATAACTCTTGAATGTTGTCTGGTGAAGGTTTTATAAGTGCTTGAAACTGATAGTATGAGCCAAGACGATTTGGGTTTTCTCCGTAGCGACCATCTGTTGGACGACGAGATGGTGCAACATATGCTGCAGACCAAGGAGTAGAGTCAAGTGAACGTAAAAATGTTGCAGGGTGAAAAGTTCCAGCTCCAGCAGGAATGTCATAAGGCTGAACAATGTTACACCCTTCATTCATCCAAAACTCTTGTAGTTTTAATAGCATCGCACTAAAAGTTATCATAAATCTCTCTCTTTAAATTAATTTCGCAATTATAGCTCATCTGAGGATATCTAAAACTTAAATATAGCTCCAAACTTTGCATACTGGTTATGTGCCGTACTTCTTGGTTCATATACTCTTGCTTGCATTCCATTAAAAATATAGGGAGCTGTATCAGACTTCTCAATTGTTTGTTTTTGATAAACATACTCTACAAAGAAATCAATTTTTTTATTTAGAGTAAACTTTACTGGAATAGAATACTCTAAAATTCCTACAGAGCGTAAATTAACTGTAGTATCTGGGTTTACTGAATCTGCTAATATTGTCATTTGAGGATTAATTCCATGTTGATACTCAAAGTTCGCTCCAATACTCCACTTTTTAAGATTATACGATATCCCAAATTTTTGACGAAAAGAGTACCATGTATAATCTTCTATCTGGGTAGGACTAAGTTCTCGTCTCCATGAACGATATCCTAGACCTAGCCCATAACTTAACTCGATTCCATTATTAAATACTTGAAAATAGGTGTAATCTATACTATTGTCAAATATTACATTCTTCGTTGTCGATACTAAACTTCCATATCCCAAACCTGTATGCAGATATGCCCCAACATACTCAGTCTCTCCTGAGAGTATAGTCATGTTCACCCCAAACTCTGCACGATTCTTTGACTCTAAATTCTTTGCATATATAAACGAAAAGTCTCCACCAACCATCTCATTAAAATCAGACATCTCACTATCTAATATCTTATCATTATCGTCATACTCACGATAATCCATACTCATACCAACAAGTGCAGTTGAGAGAGAAAACCCACTCTTTTGTGCAAGTAAATTACTACTCATTAATAGTAATATTAAAATAACTAAGTACCTTTTCATTAATTCCCTTTTTCTTTACAAATTATATCGCCTACATTTTTCCCTAAAGAGGAAGCTACAACATTACATTTTACTTTGAGTAAGAAAAATATATTACCCCTATGTGAATCACTCATACACTCATAATTTCCCATCCCCTTAGAAATAACTACATCTGCACTATCAAAGAGTTCTTGAGAGTACTTGTTTGCTCGCGTGTATGTAAATCCAGGAGTATTAACACCACTATCTACAAGATTACAAAGTTTATCAAACCCTGCTTCTTTAGCCTCTTTCATCGTTACATCATTTATGATAGGGTTCCCTCTTACCATATAAGAGTAGTTGGCGTTTGGATGAAGTTCTTTGAGAGTTTCTATAAAGAGATAGTCAAAGATATGCTCACCTACATTGTCTCCGATAACAAGAATATTAGTGGCGTTTAGGAGTTCTTTACTCATCTGATGAAAATCATCATGAGCAAACTCTGTGTCAAAAACTTTGTGAAGTTCCTCTTCGAGGTCAAACTCAACAGCTGCTGCAAGATCTATCACATTTCCAGCTACTGCTATTTTAGTAGCTGTTAAAAGTTTGTCGCTTGAGTTTTGTAGTCGTGTTTTTAATAGAGGAACAAATGATTTTGCTTTTACAGTAGAGAGCTCTTTTACCTCATCATAAAGGTCGGTTTTATTGGCTATAAACGCCATCTTCTCATATACATCAGCAGCGATTTCAGGAGGGTTATTCTCATACGAGAAGTTTTTGCTCATATCTTCTACAGTAGAACTTAGAGTATGTGTGAGTTCTTCTGAGGCATGGATGGCGTTTGAGACTTTAAGACTCTGATTTATTATGCATGAGACACACTCTTTATCAATTAGCATCTACTTACCATCATTATGTAGTATGGTCATCAATGGCTTTGTTCCACATGAGTTTGTATTTTCTACGCATAAACTCTACTTCTTGTTGAGAGAGTTTAAGCTGTTCTTGGAGGGTATGAATCGTTTTTCTATCTTCATCATAGAGTTCTTGTAGTGAATTTAGTGCTTCACGAAGAAACTCATTTTCAACTTTAACAGCTTCAATGGTTTCATCTTTTGCATCAAGTACTTTTTCATGGAGGTTGATAATAGTACCAATAGTCTTTTCTACAAACTCAGGTTGAACCATCATCTCATGAGTATTTCGCTTAGAGAGTTCGGCAAGTTTAGCCGGAACAACACTCTCAGTAGTTCCTTTTGATGGGTCTATATATCTAACGCCATCTTCTACTTTAATAGTTAACTTACCATGCTCTATCAAATCTTCTACTGCAGATATATCTAAACCTGTTAAACTACAATACTCTTCATCACTCATCCACTGCATATACTACCCCTATATTGGAAGGTCTAAGCTATTATCGTCTCTATCTCTAAAGAGTCCATTTCAACTTTTTTTGCTTTTGCTATTCTATCTTCTTTAAGTTTGATTCTTAACTCCTCATTACTTAGTGCTAGTATTTGCATAGCTAAGTAAGCAGAGTTAATCGCTCCAGCTTTTCCTATGGCTACTGTAGCAACTGGCATTCCAGCTGGCATCTGAACAGTTGAGAGTAGTGCATCTATACCACTTAAGGCAGAAGCAGACATAGGAACACCGATGATAGGCTTAATAGTTTTTGAAGTTAAAACACCAGCTAGATGAGCTGCCATTCCAGCTGCTGCTATAAAGCATTGTGCACCTTTTGCCTCAGCTTCAGCGATGTACATAGTCGTTCTCTCAGGAGCTCGATGTGCAGATGAAACAATCATCTCATAGTTTACCCCAAATGCTTCAAATGTATCCGCGCAAGACTTCATAACATCATAATCACTCTTCGAACCCATTACTATCGATACAAACTTCATCAACTATCCTACTTATTTATTTAGATGATTATAGCGTCTTCTAGAAGTATTTCACTCGATTAGAATTTAAAGCTTGTTTAGTTTTCAAAAGGTGTAAAAAATCTTCACGCAATGCCTTGTTTTGGAAACTTTTCACATGTCCAGCATCTTTAACAATCCAAAGAGATTTAGAGACTTTTACATTTCTATATAACTCTTTAGAGTTTTCATAGTTAACTATCCAGTCATCATCTCCTGTTACAAACAAGATAGGAGTGTTTAGTTTAGGTACATTCTCAATGGCGTTTAAGTCATCTGGAGTAAATGTATAAGGAAGCCATGAGAAAGGAATAAGCACAATAGTTTTAAGCATAAAAGAGTTCATAGTTGATGCAAAGCTAGTAAATGTACTATCTGCTACTACTAGCTCCACATAGTCATACTCTTTTGCCACCAAAGCATCTATAACAAATGTTCCTCCCATAGACTGACCGACTACAGTCATACTTTGAGTTTCATTTAAGGAGTGTGCAAACTCTATAGCTGCATTTACATCGTCTCTGAAACCATACATATCTACTTCCTCTTCTGACTCACCATAACCCCTGTAGTCAAAGATAAAAACATCATATCCACTCTCCACTGCCCAGAGCCATGTTTTAAAACGACTTGACATGTTTTCATGTAGACCATTTGTTACAACGATGATGCCTTTACACTCTTTTTTATTTTGAATGTGTAAACCATTAAGTGGCGTCTTATCTTGAGAGTGAAATGTATGTTTTTTGAAATTGTAGTCGTATTTGTCTATAGAGTCATAGACTCTGTTATCAGTTGGAAATAGTGCCTTAGGACTACAGCCAACCAAAAAAAGTGCTATAAATAAAAAGAGTAGTGATTTAATTTGGATTTGTTCCCATCGCTAAATCTGAGGGAATCCTAAAAAATGTAAACGCTGGAAATGCAGTCGGTAACTCGATGGCATTTGTGTTTCCACTGTGAATCTCTTCGTAGATTTTATTGTTTTGAGCTTTTAGGCGTTTGAGTTTCATATAGAATCTTCCATCTTTCTCATATGTAGTTCCTATCTCATTATCAACTATCTCAACTACAGAGTCTAAAGGAAAAACAACTTCCATCTCATCACCTGGCATAGTTTTAAACTTACATAAGAAGTGTGTACCTTCGGGATTAACCACTCCACTTACTTGATGTGTTCCAAGTTGCATAGAAAAGTCTAAACTCTGAGTGTCATTTCGCTCATATGGACGAGAGACTAAGTAAGCATCTGTATACCCACGATTTTGAAGTGATTGGAGTTCATACTGATACTTCTCATGGTTAAACTCACCATCATAGTAATCATTTATAGCCATTCTATAAGCTTTTGCAGTCGTAGCAGCATAGTAAGCTGTTTTAGTACGCCCTTCTACTTTAACACTATCAACAACACCACTCTCTAAAATCTCTTTCATATGTGAGGCGAGATTAAGATCTTTTGCATTCATAATGTGTGTTCCGACACCTTCATCCTCTTCAAGTCTAAAGAGAGTTCCTGTATCAGGATTTGCAGCATATATCTCATACTCAAAACGACAATCATTCGCACAACTTCCACGGTTTGGAACACGACCAGACTGAAGTGTAGAGATAAGACAACGCCCACTGTAAGCAAAACACATACTCCCATGAACAAATACTTCTAACTCTAAATCTGGTAACTCTTTTTTTATCTCTACTAAATCTTTAAGACTTATCTCACGAGCAGTAATGATACGAGTAGCACCCATCTCATGGTATATCTGTGCATCAAGAACATTCATTACATTTGCTTGTGTTGAAAGATGTAGAGGCATGTCAGGCACAAGATCATGACAGAGTTTTAAAACGCCAGGAGTCGCAACGATAAAAGCATCAGGTTTTAACTCACCCATAGCAACGATATGTTTTTTCAGGAGTGAGAGTTGAGAGTTAAATGGAAAACCATTTATGGTTGCATAGACTTTTTTACCACGAGCATGTGCATACTCTATACCTTCTGCAAAATCCTCCATACTGAACTCTTTGCCAGAGCGAATACGAAGTGAAAAATGTGAAACGCCACCATAAACGGCATCTGCACCAAAGTCAAAAGCTATTTTTAGTTTTTCTAAAGTTCCAGCGGGAGAGAGTAGTTCTACTTTTTTCATTATTTCTCATTATGACACCATAAGTATTATGAACTTATGGCTAATATATTTTTAGGAATTCTACCAAAGAAGAGTTGGTAGCTTGATTAAGAATTTAAACTACTGTCCAAACTGTTCTAGTAGTGCCTCTATGTCATCTGTTGAAGCAACATCATTATGCGTATCTCCAACGATATGTTGTGCTGATGAAACACGTTTATCATCATCTACTTTGCCCTCAAAGAGAGTATTCATATACTTAGAGAGTGCTCGCATTACATTTATAACACGCTCAATTTTTTGACGATGGATATCTTGATACTGCATAATGTCCATGACATTC
Organism: Campylobacterota bacterium; assembly: GCA_034660715.1. Classification (GTDB taxonomy): domain Bacteria; phylum Campylobacterota; class Campylobacteria; order Campylobacterales; family Sulfurimonadaceae; genus Sulfurimonas. The sequence continues at coordinate 10,791 of JAYEJR010000075.1, forward strand.
ATAATGGAGTCGCCACTATTTTGAAGTGTTTCAAGTGTATCATTTGCACTTAAGAGTGCATCTTCATTTTGAGCTAGTGAACTTTTAAATGTCTCTACTTCAGGAAACTTTGTTGTTAAGGTTGTAAAGAGCTCGATATTTGCAGTGAAAACATCGATGCTTTTTTGAACATTCTCCTCTTTCTCCATCATCTCATTACTTATAGTCTCAATAATGTCAAAAATCTCACTCGCTTTCTCTTCAGACTCTTTTGTTACATCATCGAGTTGGTGAACCATTTTATTTTCATCTGTAGCAGGAAGTGGCCAGTGATGCGAAGTATCTTCACTGTATCCAGCGGGAGTAGTGTCACCCTCTTCCTCTTTTGCAGCCTCTACACTTTTTTCAATTTCTAGTGCAGTCTCTTCAGAGACCTCTTCAACCTCATCTTCAAGTGCATCAATATCATCTGCAGCCCCAGCCATCAAAGCATCTAGTTCTTCTTGAGTCATAAAATATCTCCATAGTATAATTGGTAAAATTTATTAATTAACACTATAATAGCGTAAATTAATTAAATATGAGAAAATTATGCTAGTTGATCTCCACAACCACACACCTCTTTGTAATCATGCAGAGGGAACCATTCAAGAGTATGTTCAAAGTGCCATTGAGCAGGGAACAAAAGTATTTGGTTTTTCCGATCATGCACCTATGGACTTTGACCCTAAGTATCGTATGAAATTTGAAGAGATGTCAGAGTATGAGTCAGATGTTTTAAAGGCTAAAGAAGCCTACAAAGATAAAATAGAAATTCTTTTAGGTTATGAAGTAGACTACCTCAAGGGCCACATGGATAAGAAAGTCTTAAACGCCGACGTAGACTACCTCATAGGCTCTGTTCATTTTTTAGAGGGCTGGGGATTTGATAACCCTGAGTTTATAGGAAAGTGGGAAGAGCAAGATATAGATGAAATCTGGCAAAAGTATTTTGACACTATAGAGGAGATGGCAGCATCAGAACTTTTTGATATAGTAGGACACTTTGACCTCATCAAAGTCTTTAAGTTTATGCCAAAAGGAGACATCTTAGAGATGGCAGAAAAAGCTCTACAAGCTATCAAAAAAGCAGGTATGGTTTTAGAGTTAAACGTAGCTGGCTATAGAAAAGATGTACAAGAAGCCTACCCTTCTAGAAGACTTCTTCAAAGAGCTTTTGAGCTCGGTATTCCTATCACATTTGCTTCTGATGCACATAAACCAGAGCAAGTTTCACTCTATAACGATGAAATAGTCGAAATGGCGAAAAGCATCGGTTACTTCAAGTGCTCCTACTTTATCAAACGCCAACAGTGTGAAATAGAATTTTAAATCTAAAGAGAGCTTTAATCTTTTTGCAATAGTTACTAAGTAATATACTTAGTAAAGATATGATTAACCATTTAGTTGTATAATACGCAAAATACAACACATAAAAGGATTTACAAATGGGTAAATACATTGAATTAACTGGTGCAGATTTCGAAGCAACTCTTTCAGAGGGTGTATCTTTAGTTGACTTTTGGGCTCCGTGGTGTGGACCATGTCGTATGATCGCTCCTGTTATCGAAGAGTTAGCGGAAGATTTCGATGGAAAAGCAAAAATCTGTAAAGTTAATACTGATGAAGAGCAAGATATCGCTGTTAAATTCGGAATTCGTTCTATTCCAACTATCATGTTCTTTAAAGATGGTGAGATGGTAGACCAAGTTGTTGGTGCTCAAAGCAAACAAGCTTTAGCTGACAAAATCAACGCTCTTTTAGGTTAATCTCAAGGCGTTCTTTTGGCTAAAAGAAAAGGAAAATCTCTTTTTTCTCTATCTACTCTTTTAGCCTCTTTTTTTGGTGCAGCTATGATAGCCATAGCCTTTGCATACTTCAACTATAAATTTTCTGAGTATAAATTCATAGACTTTAAAGAGTGGACTTTCTATGAAAAAAGTGATCTTTTTACTCCATCTCAAAAGAAATACATAGTAGTTTTTTATAGTTCACGAGAGAAGGGAACTATGGATCTGTTAGCCAAAACAGATCTAAACCTACCTATCTTAGCGATAGACTACTATAATAAAGTTAGAGAGAACACTCCAACAACAACCTTTTTACGAAGTGGTACAAAAAACTCGCTCGCGTTTATTCAGCGTTTTAACATTTACGAGTCTCCCTCTATTTTTTTCATAAAACAGCACAAAGAGACTCTTTATAAACAAGATAGTATGATACGTAAACTAGATAATTTAGATGAACTTAGTAAAGAGATAAAATCTCTATAGCTCTTAAATAACTTATAAATCAAGGAAGTAACTTATGTCAATATTAGATTGCGCGATAATTGGTGGTGGACCAGCTGGTCTAACTGCAGGGCTCTATACAACTCGTGGTGGCATGGAAAATGTAACAATGTTTGAAAAAGGTATGCCTGGTGGTCAAATAACTGGTTCTTCAGAGATAGAAAACTATCCAGGTGTCACAGGTGAAATATCTGGTATGGACCTCATGATGCCGTGGCCTGCACAGTGTCAAAAGTTTGGGCTTAAACATGAGATGGTAAATGTTACTCGTGTAAGCAAGTCTGGAGATATTTTTACTGTACATAATGAAGATGGTTCAACCGTAAATGCTCATAGTGTTATTGTTGGAACGGGTTCATCACCACGAAGAGTTGGTTTTAAAGGTGAAGAGGAGTTTTTTGGGAGAGGTGTAAGTACATGTGCAACTTGCGATGGTTTCTTCTACAAAGGAAAAGAAGTCGTAGTTATAGGTGGTGGAGACACCGCTCTTGAAGAGGCTCTTTACTTAGCAAAAATCTGCTCTAAAGTTTACCTTGTTCATCGCCGTGACACTTTTCGTTCAGCTCCAAACACCATAAAAAGAATGGAAAATACTGAAAATATAGAGACAGTTTTGAACTCATCTCCAGATGAAGTATACGGTGACAATGCAGGGGTTACAGGCATTAGAGTTATCAACAAGAGTGGAGAGACTAGAGACATTGAAGTTCCCGGTGTTTTTACCTTTGTTGGTAACGATGTAAACAATCAAACTCTTATACAAGAGGATGGGACTTTCCTTTGCGATATGAATGAGCAGGGACAAGTTATAGTTGATATAAGCATGAAAACATCAACTCCTGGGCTTTTTGCGACAGGTGATATGCGCATCGCTGCTCCAAAACAAGTTGTTTCAGCAGCAGGAGATGGAGCTGTTGCAGCACTTCAGGCTATCTCATATGTAGATGAGTTACTTAACGACTAAATATCACAAAATTGTGTAAATTTTATACATATAAGTAATACAAATGTTTCTTTTTTTAGTTAGAATAACTACATATTTTAACACTAAGGAAGCATTATGAAGCTTATAATTTCACTTCTACTAACAACCCTCACACTTTTGAGTGCCGATGCATTTATAACGGCAGAGTATCTCAAAAAACATCTTAATGACAAAAACCTTGTTCTTCTCGATACCACAGACCCAAAAACTTTTGCAAAAGGTCATATACCAAACGCAAGACAAGCAAGTATCTCTCTCTTTAGACACTGGGTAGACAACACATATCTTCTGATAAACTCTCCAGAAAAAATCCAAAAGGCTATTACAGACTTAGGAATCAACAGCAACTCTAAAGTCATTATTTATGGCCATAACAACAACAAAGAGCTTCTAAAATCAAGCTATATAGCTCTAGCCCTTATAGCACATGGTTTTACAAATGTCTCTATCCTCGATGGTGGTTATGGAGATTGGAAATATGAGTTTGAGGGGAGTAAAGGGATGATATCAACCTCCCCAACTTCCTATGAAAAAGGGGACTTTGTTATAAAGTTTAACCCTAATGTACTTGTTGGTTTAGCATATGTTAAAGAACACATAGGAAAAGTACCTATGATTGAAGCTAGACCTAAAGTTTATTTTGATGGTAGCAAAAAATCAAATGGTGTTAAAAGATTAGGGCATATTCCTCAAGCACAAAGTAGTTACTGGAGAGATAAGTTTAATGTTGATGACACACTTAAATCTGACAAGAAACTAAAGGCCATCTTTTTGAATGAACATGCTTTAGACCCACACAAAGAAGTTATCGCTTACTGTACAGGTGGTTTAGAAGCTTCAATGAACTGGTTTGTACTTACTCAACATCTTGGATTTAAGGATGTAAAGATCTATGATGCTTCCCTCAAAGAGTGGGGAAATCTAGACTCCACTCCTATGACAAAGTAGAACTGTAAGTAGTAAAAAATGAACACTCTGTTTTTGAACTCTCTTAGAGTGATTACTATGGTAACCTTTCTCGCCATAGTACCTCTTCTTCTGTTCAATGAGCAAGGAACAGCTCTTATCTGGACTATGATTATTCCTCTCCTTCCTATAGGGTTGTTGCTTATCGGTTTTTCTAGATGGAGAGATATCTGTCCTCTAGCAATGGTCTCAAAAATTTCTCAAAGAATGAACTTTATACAAAAAAGAAAAGTACCAGAGTGGTTTGAGAAGAACTTCTGGAATTTACAATACTTCTTTTTATTTCTTGGCTTAACGCTTAGACTTACCATTTTAAACTTCAACGAGTTCTATTTAGCATATTTTTTTATATATATCGCGCTTATGGCTTTTGTTGTCAACCTTATTTTTACGGGAAAAAGCTGGTGTAACTTCTTCTGTCCAGTAGCTCCCGTAGAAAAAATCTACGCCATCTCTAACGCAAAAAACTACATGAACAACTCAGCCTGTGGCTCTTGCACCGCATGTAAAAAGAGCTGTCCAGATATCGACTTAGAGAGTAACTACTGGAAAGAGGGAGCGGATACTCAAAAAAGTTTTGTTTTTTACTCTTTTCCTGGAATGATTTTAGGCTTCTATACTTACTTCTATCTTTATGCAGGAAGCTTTGATTACTACTTTTCTAGAGAGTGGACAAATGATGACTTGAGCCTTCTTGAAGGGGGTTTCTATTTTCTTCCAATCATCCCTGTATTTATCGCAGCACCATTAACCCTAGCTGTTTTTGCGGGAGGTAGTTTTTATCTTTTCAAGTTACTTGAGCGCTACCTTTGGAAGAGAAGAGTGATAAAAAACGCGAACTTCGAAACAGTTTCACACATAGTTAAAACTATTGCTTCATTCGTTGCGTTTAATCTCTTTTATGTTTTTGCCGGAGCCCCTTCTTATAGCAACTACCCAACTCTCTATGCCATTTTCTATTTCCTTGTAGTAGCTCTCTCCTCAATTCTTCTATATAAAGAGATATTCAGAGAGGAAGCTTTTTTCATACAGGAGAGGTTTGCTCTTAAAATTATTAAAAACTGGAACTCGACAAAGGCTATACCTTCAAATCTCAAAGAAATTTACTACACTTACATTAATGATAGTCATACGAAAAAAGATAGACTTAAAACATACTCTTCTAGTATAACCGATCTCATGCAAGACGGTATATTAAATCAAAACAGTATGAAAATACTTGATAAACTGCGTGAGCAGATTGGCGTATCACAAATAGAACATGAAAATATCATGAGAACCATTAGGCTTAAACACGAAAACCTCTTTGACGATTCCATTGAAAAATCCCTAGAGAAAAAACGCCAACAAAAAAGTTACAAAGAGGTGATAGAAAACGCTCTAAACGACCATGTCGAACTTGATAAAAGCTTCCTAAGACCCATTCAGAAACAGTTTTGCATATCCGACGAAGTACATAAAGAGATTATGAACTGTATTTTAAACGAAAACGAAGAGATTCATCAAAAAATCTTGCAATCTCTAGAAAAAATTCACAATCTCATAGAACTAGATAACTCTATATTTGAAGATGAAACACGAGAGATCTATTTTCTAAAATACAATATAAAAAATGAATTTACATTTACATCCAAAGATCTATTTTCAATGCTTTTTCCAATATATGAAGAGCATCAAGAGATACTCAAAACAATTCTCAACATATCTAAGGGAAAACCTATTGAAGATAGTTTTATAATGAACGACGAAACATTATCTTTTATGGAAGAAGAAATCAAAGAGAAAATTCTTGTCATCTACAGAGATTTTACACAGTGTGATATCAGTAAAAAGAGAAATAATAATGAAGTGATTATCTCACAGCTACTTCTACATGAATCGATTCATATTGCAACTGCTGCTCTTTTATGTACAAAAAAAGATACAACAAAATACTTCACCTCTGAAGTAATAGAGAAGTTTTCGAGTGTAGAAGATATAGAAGTTCGTGCTGTACTCTATAAGTTAATGTACGATACAGAGCGAATAACAATTTATGAAAAAATGGTTTACCTTAACACTATCCCAATATTTAAAAACTTAAAGTTTCACGACCTTCATCTACTTGGTCAGTCTACAAAAGTCGCAAAATTTCAAAAAGATGAATATATCATTGAGCAAAATGGTATAGGCACAACACTATTTGCACTTATAAAGGGAACAGCACTTGTTGAAGTTGATGGTATCAACACAGCAAAACTTTCACATAGGGACTATTTTGGAGAGATTGCTCTTCTTGGAGATATAAAAAGAACAGCCTCTGTAAAGGTAGTTGACGATATTACCGCTTTAACCATTACAAAAAAACAGTTTAAAGTTTTCCTTGAAAACAATCCAGAAGTAAGTACTCAAGTCATCAAAGAGATAATCAAAAAACTTCGTTAAAATTAACCAAAAGAGTATTAATAATTTGGTATCATTTTAAAAATGTTATACAAGGTAAAACAAATGACAAAAGTTGGAATATTTGGTGCAAGTGGTCGTGTTGGTAAGTTACTTTTAGAGGATTTAAAAAGCACTCCTAATATGAGTGTGAGTAGTGTTTATGTGAGAAATAGCTTAGACTTCTCTATAGACCCATCTATCCTTATAACAACAGATATGACATCTTTCTTAAATGCATGTGATGTAGTTATAGACTTCTCGCTTCCTGATGCTTGTGAGCTACTTTTAGAGTCTGCGATAAAAACTCCAAAGCCATTGGTAATTGGTACAACAGGTCTCAATACTCATCAGCTGAACCTGCTTAAAGATGCAAGCGAACTTATGCCTATACTCTATGCAACAAACATGTCTCTTGGCGTTGCTTTATTGAACAACTTAGTACAGCAAGCTTCTGCAGCACTTGAAGGTTTTGACATTGAAATCGTAGAGATGCATCATAAACACAAAAAAGACGCGCCAAGTGGTACTGCACTAACATTAGGTGAGCATGCGGCTCGTGGACGTGGACTTGACCTTGATAAGGTTCGCGTAAGTGGTAGAGACGGAAATATAGGTGAAAGAACTGAAGATGAGATAGCTGTCATGGCCGTTCGTGGTGGTGACATTGTAGGTCGTCATACTGTTGGATTTTATAACGATGGTGAGTTCTTAGAATTAAACCATACTGCGACTTCAAGAAACACATTCTCTAAAGGTGCTATACGCGCTGGTCAATGGCTTGCTGATAAAGAGGCTGGTCTTTATACTATCTCTGACTGTTTAGGGCTTTAAGAAGCTCTTAAACACCACCTAGTCACTTATATCTCTTGCGCACTCAATGCTAGTTTTGCCCATGCAGAATTAGCATCGGCATCTATCGCTTCTTGATATGCCTTGTTTGCCTCACCATTTCTCCATAACTTATCTAGGGTTGCCCCTTTAAAATACTTTTGTCGAGCTCTTTCACTTTTAGATAAATCAATTTTATCCAGTGCAGAAATAACTTCTAAAGCCTGAGTATAGTTTTCTTTAGTGATATAAGATTGATAGAGCGTGAACTCAACATAAGGACTCTGAGCAGTGCCATTTGTTCTTTCTTGGATGTCCATCACTTTTTTTCCATAGTCTATCACTATGTTGTCATCATTTTGTTCACTTCCAATTGACATAACAGAAATATAGCGTTCAATGTCTTTAGAGTCTAAACCAAACTGTTGCTCGATTTTAGACATTGCCTGAATCATTTCATCTTTCTTCTCAAGTCTATTATATGTATCAAAAATATATCTATATACATCTATATACTTTGAGTTTTTATCATCTTCTATTAGAGCTATCAAGTCTTTACTTGCATCTATTACATCGCTATAGTTTCCTGTTGCAAAATCAACTTTAATATATCTATATAACCATTTTTTTCTCTGCTCTAAATCATCACTTTTAAGGTTTCTACTACAGGTACTTTTACTAAGCTGGTAATCACCACCTTTCATTGCACACTCATACAAATCATCATCCCACTCATCAGATAGTGTTATGTTGTACTCACGAGAAACGATTAAAACTTCATTACACTCTTTATTTTTGAGAGAGTTTTTCATCACTCCAACAGCAGCATTTTTAATTATTTCATCTTTGTCAGCATATGTTTCAGCATCCAAATCAAATATATCGTCTTTAAAGTCTAATACTTGTATATCCATGCCGCTTGCTAACATTAACTTTGCTTTTTCATATATGGCTCTATTTCCAATGCTATCATTAGGATACTCTTCTATCAATTTATCATATTCAGCCAGTTTAGCTGTAGTGTTTAACTCAGATGTTTCAAAAAATAGTGCATCTTTAGCACTTTGCACTTTGTCTAGATAATCACCATCTGGAAACTGCTTTAAGTATTTATTTAAAGCCTCAAGTGCTATTAACTTATTTTTAGTCTCTGCAAGCCAAAGAGCTCTTTCACTCAATAATATTTCATAATCATCGTAAGTTGGGTCTATACTATCTAGTAGAGCTTTGGCAATATTTGCCGCTGTATCATAAGCCTCTTCCTCTTTAAAAAGATACATCATTGTTTTTGATTCTTTATACTTTTCACCAAAGTAACTCGGTTTAGCTTTAAGAATTTTATCTACGTATTTAGTTGCATCACTTACTGACTTACTCTGTCTTAGATTAGCGATGTTGAATGCTGCTGTTGCTGCAACATCAATATCTGCTGTGCCATAGAGTGCTTTTTTATAAAATTTGAGTGCTTCAGAAGTTCCACCAGATGCTTCTAGCATTTCACCTTTGTATATATAACCCCATTGTGTAAATACAGAGTCAGGATGTTCACTAAAAAGTCTATCAAAAAAGTAATCTGCATCTATATTTATCCCAACTTCAGCATATGCCTGAGCTACAAGAGCAAGTACTTCAGGTATGTTATCACTAGCTGAGTAGTCTTTAAAAAAATCTTTCGCATTACTTATTACATTATCATAATCTTTTAGTTTAGCATAGAGTTTAATTTTGTAATAAATAAGTTCTGCTTTAAAGAGTGTATTTGGGTACTCTTGTAATATATCATCAGCTACATCCATACAGAGTTCATACTTCTTCTCTTTATAGTACTTTTTAACTTTCAAATAATCTTTTACATCGCCAACTTTTTTTATGTGTACAGGGTTACCCTTTATATCTAAACTACCAACATATGGTAGTTTATCTTTGTCCATATAAAAAGGTAAGTTGAGACTTATATCTGGTCTTTTCCTATTGTTAATTAAAGGAAGTTTATCTCTATAGCCTAATATAATCCAGCTGTTTGATTTAACAACATCAGCTTCATAAACACTATTTTCTTTACTTAAATCAAATATATCAGCTGTTAGTTTTATCTTATAAAATGGCTTTATAGTGATAAAAAAAGTATCTTTTTGTATAAATGTGTCTACTTTAAAAAAGTCATTTTGGAGTTTTTTGATCTCTTGAGATGGTCTTTTAGAAAATGCACATATGATTTCTGTTACAACTAAAAAGTCATCCTTCATCTCTTGGCATACAAACTCTTTTTTATCTGATAAATGAAGTGATGAGTAACGCGAGAAATTATCTTTTGCACTATCCATAGAGATTTCAAGTGCAAAAAGATTAGTAGAAAGGAGTGCGAAGAGTATCCATTTTAACAAATTATACTCTCCTAGTTTTTTATATTAGTATCCGCTGTTGTAAACAAGTGCTGTAACAAATTCTAATATAGGGTTTAAAGCTATAAAAGCAAATATAGTTCCTACTGCTGCAAAACCGATAATTGATTTTAATGCAAGAGTGGCATTGGACACATATACATGACCATCGTTACCCACAACTGGTTCTTTCATAAACATATAAACGATTAGTTTTATGTAGTAGTAACCTGCTATAGCAGAATTAAGTGCCATAATAAGAGCAAGTACTGTATATCCACCTGTTACTGCTGAAGAGATCATATAGAGTTTACCCCAAAACAGTGCAAATGGCGGTAAACCAGCAAGACTTAACATAAATAGTCCCATGATTGAAGCAGCAACTGGTGCTGTTTTTATCATACCTGCAAACTTATCATAGCTATGGTCTGACATTTGATGATCTGGTAAATGTTTTTGACGAGACATCCATAACATAGAAAAAGATCCTAAGTTTGTAAAACTAAATAGTATCCAATATAAAAACAGTGCACTATTTGACTGCGTTGTACCTATCAAGATAGCTGCCATTACAAAACCAGCATGGGAAATAGAACTATATGCAAGCATACGTTTTACATCTGTTTGAACAAGTGCCCAAATATTTGCAGCAGTCATAGTTACTACAACAAAAATATAAAGTACTATCTCTAACCAAACAACACCACTATGAATTAAAAATTCAAATAGTCTCATTGCAACAACAAATGCTGCTATTTTTGGAACGATTGACATATAACCTGCCATTGCAGCAGAAGAACCTTCATAAATATCCGGAGCCCATGTATGGAACGGTACAAGTGAAAGTTTAAAACCAAATGATGCTAACATAAATGTTACAGCTACTAAAACATAACCAATATCTGCATACTCATTAGCTGCTAAAACTGTAGCTATTTGATTTATTTCTACTGATCCTGTAAGTGCATAAAACACCATCGAACCAAATGAATAGAAACCAGCTGCAAGTGCACCCATAGTAAAGTACTTAACTGCTGCTTCAAATGATTTATCACGGTTATGCATAGCAATAAGAGTATAAAGTGCTAAAGATGCAGTTTCTAATCCAACAAAGATTAAGATTAAGTTATCACTAGCAACCATAAACTGGAATCCACTAATCATAAATAAAAATAGTGCAAAAAATTCTGGGTATGAGAATTCATGAAAACGCTTATGAGTAAATGCCAATGGAATAAATAGCATACTTGTTGCAACAATAATAAATTGGGATAAAATAGCTAAACCATCTATCAGCATCACATTAAACATACCAAGCATGATACCATCACGACTAAACATACCAGCAGAGTTCAACAGAGCACTAAAATCAAGTGCTAAGAAAAGTATACTCAGTACAATGTAAAGTGACTTATCTAAGCCACCTTTAATAACATCAATAACTAAAATTAAAAGAGCACCTATTACTGGAATAAGCATTGGTGCTAATGTAATAAGGTTTAAAGATTCTAAAGAAACATTTATAGGACTTAACATTAGTGTGCCTCCTTAGTTGAAGTTTTACTAATCACTATACCATTTACATTAGGTATTCTTGATTTAGCTTCTTCTGTTGTTGATTTGTTATGCATTAACTGCACTACAGACTCAACAGAATTGTTGATTGGATCAAGAACTGGTTTAGGGTAAATACCTAACCATATAGTAATTATTGTTAATGGGATAAGAGCGATTAACTCGCGCTTATTTACATCTGGAAGATTTTTATTCTCTTCAATCGTAACGTCACCAAAGAACATTTTTTTGTATGCTGCTAGCATATATATAGCACCAACAATGATAGCTATACCTGCAAGAAGAGTTAATATGTGTGACTGTTGGTAAAAACCAAGTAGTGATAAAAACTCTCCAACAAAGTTAATTGTAAGAGGCATACCAACTGAAGCCATCATCATAATCCCAAAGATAGTTGCATACTTAGGCATAACATGCGCTAAACCACCAAACTGATCCATCATCTTCGTGTGGCGTCTATCATAGATAACACCAACTAGTAAGAACAGCGCACCTGAAACAACACCGTGTGCTATCATTAAGAACACAGAACCAGTGATACCTTCTACATTTAATGCAAATGTACCAAGAATAATAACACCCATATGTGAAACTGATGAATATGCAACAACTTGCTTAACATCTTTTTGAGCATAAGCAACCATTGCTGTATATACAATCATAATGATTGATATAACTGCTATTGGATACATGAAATATACTGATGCGTCTGGGAATAGTGGCAGTGAAAAACGGATAAACGCGTATGTACCCATTTTTAGTAATATAGCCGCTAGTATAACCGAACCGATAGTTGGTGCTTGACCGTGAGCATATGGTAACCAAGTATGAAATGGAAACATAGGAACCTTGATAGCAAAACCCATAAAGAAAGCAGCAAACAACCATAGTTGAAAACTCTCTGGTAATATAAGTCTGTACCAGTCAAGAATAGCGAAACTCCATGTTCCTGTTGCTTGATAAAAGAAGTAAGCCATGAAAAGCATACCCACAAGCATAACTAGTGAACCTGTAAATGTATATAAGAAAAATTTAACAGATGCATAAACACGAAGTGGTCCACCCCATGCACCAATGATATATAACATCGGTACAAGAGAAAGTTCCCAAAATACATAAAATACGATTGCATCAAGAGCAACAAATACACCGATCATTGTCATCTGTAAAAACAGAAGTGTAATAATCATGTTCTTAACATTCGGAGTATCTGTAAGTGAAGCGATACCTATCATAGTAAAAAATGCTGCTAAAATAAGGATAAACAGTGAAATACCATCTACACCTAAGATATAGTTAATTCCAAATGCTGGAACTAATGGAAGGTTTTCCATGAACTGCATACCAGATACACTATTGTCAAATGCAAACCATAACCATAAAGATAGAGCGAACTCAATAGCTGCCACAGTAATACCATAAGCTCTGATACTGTCTTTATTAATCATAAATCCAAACACACCCGCAAGTGCTGGAAAGAAAATTAAAATACTTAAAATATGATCTAACATATACTAAACTCCTAAACCTGATAAGATAGTAGTAATCTCATCAGAATATCTAGCTGCTAGTCCAAAAACAACAGCTAATGATAGTAATGCAATTGTACCTGCAACCATCCATTTTAACATTGTAGATAAATTTCCACTCTGCATATCTCTCGTACTTACACCTGTCTTGTAGAAGATGTTAGCGATACCATCAACAGTAGCATCTACTACTTTTTGGTCTACAGTCCATAAAACAGCTGATAACTCTCTGTATGGTTTAACCATAAACTCTTCATAAGCATAAGGAATATAGTACTGGTTGATTAATAACTTATAAGCAAAACTATTTTCCATTTTACTAGTTCCATCAGGAACATTAACTGGAGAGAATGCATATTTTTTATATGCATACATAATTGCAGCTGCAACAAAAAGTTGTGTACCAATAGTCATAACCCAATAAACTAAGTGAGAGTGTATGTGATACTCAATGTTTGGAAGCATTGCTGTAACCATTTCAAAATAAGTCCCTTTTAGTGACCCTGCGATAATAGCAAGAATAAGAAGTGGACTCATACCAACTAACATAAACTTATATGCTTCATGTGGATCAATACCAAAAAGTTTGTAACGCTCTTCACCATGGAAAATCATTGCAACAAGTCTAAATGAATAGAATGCTGTAAGACCTGCAGTAAATAGAAGTACAGAGTAAATAATATAGTGGTGAGTAACAAATGCCGACTCTAAAATTGCATCCTTAGAGAAGAAACCAGCTAGTGGGAATATACCCGCAAGCGCAATAGATGCTAATGTCATCATTATTGCTGTCCATCTCATCTTCTTGTGAAGTCCACCCATCTTAAATGGATCAAGCTCATCGTGCATAGCATGCATAACATTACCAGCACCTAGGAAAAGAAGAGCTTTAAAGAATGCATGAGCCATAAGGTGAAATAGTGCTACCCAGTAAGCTCCTAAACCAGCGGCAACAAACATGTAACCTAACTGAGAAAGTGTAGAGTAAGCAATTATTCTTTTCATATCACGATTCACAAGTGCCATTGATGCTGCAAATAGAGCAACAAAAGCTCCAAGAGAAGCGATAAATAGACCAATATGTGGAATCAAGTCATAGAGTTCGTTTGAACGAATAACTAGATAAACCCCAGCTGTAACCATAGTCGCTGCGTGAATAAGTGCAGAAACCGGGGTAGGACCTTCCATCGCATCAGCAAGCCAAGTATGAAGTGGAAACTGAGCAGATTTACCCATTGCACCGATAAATAAGAAGATACCTATCCAAGTAAGTGTAGAAGCATCAAGAGCTCCCATTGCAGCAAAAGCGATGTCATACTGTAATGAACCTGTGTTCCAATATACTAAGAATATACCAATAAGCATACCAAGGTCAGCGATACGGTTCATAATGAAAGCTTCATTAGCAGCCCAAGTAGCTACTTCTTTATGAAACCAAAAACCGATTAGACCCCAAGAACATAAACCAACACCTTCCCAACCAATGAATAGACCAGCAAAGTTGTCACTCATAACTAGAATCATCATCGAGAAAACAAATGCTGATAACCATGCGAAGAATCTATTAAATCCTTTATCATGATCCATGTAACCTATAGAGTAGATATGAACTATAGTAGATACTAAAGTTACAACCATCATCATAGTTACTGAAATTTGATCAACTACAAAACCAAAAGGAATGTATAAGTTACCAGTTGCCATCCATGTCATTAACTCTACATGTACTACTTCTCCACCATTTAGTATATGGTTTAGAAGTATAGAACTACTTACAAATGCTGTAAATATTAAAAGACTCGCAATGATACCAACGAAAGGCTTTTTCGGTGTGTTCGTAAATAGTGCTGCAAAAAGAGAACTTACGATTGGTGCAAAAAGTGCTATATATAAATATATTTCCATAATTTATCCTCTCATACTTGTCATAGAATCTAAGTCTATCGTACCGTGGCGTTTAAACCAAACAATAAGTAGACCAAGCCCTACAGCTAACTCAGAAGCAGCAATTGCGATTACAAAGAATGCAAACATCTGACCTGTTAAGTCACCGTAGTAATGTGAAATCGCAGCAAAGCCAATATTTACAGCATTTAGTAATATTTCAGTTGCGAAAAATAGCATCAAAAGGTTCTTTCTTCTCATTACCCCTATTAAACCAATAGCGAATAAAATTGTAGATAGAACTAAATAGTGGTTTAAACCGATTTCCATCATGAAAGCACCTTTTTGTTGATATTGTCATTTATCTCTTCAATCTCTTTAGAGTTATATAGAGTAAGAGATAGATCCATTTTTTTACCTGCTAATACTATACCAGCTATCATTGCTACAAGTAACATAACTGCTGCAACTTCAAATGGAACTAGGTATTTAGTAAATAATACTAAACCTACATTTTGTGTATTACCAGCACCTTCTATTACAGGGTATAATGCTGTTACATTGTCTGCAATTATTGGAGCTGTAAATATAGCTACAACCATTACTGCTGCTAGTGTTGATAGACCAATTACGATGTACTTGTTACCTTGCTTCTCTTTAACTTCCCTAGTAGTGTCAAAAAACATCATACCAAATGCATAAAGAGCCATTACTGCCCCTGTGTATACGATTATTTGAATCGCACCTAAAAAATCAGCACCAAGTATAAAGAAAAATGCTGATATAAAAATCATTCCTGCTGCTAATGCAGTTAAAGCATATAACGCTTGTGATGTAGTTACAGTTATAAAAAACATCGCTATCGTTAAAAATGCGAACAGGTAAAATGCTACCGCTTCAAACATAATCAAATCTCCTTAGTATGCTAGAGGCGTTTTTTTCACGCGCTCATCTTCATGTGGTGTAATCGCACCAAAACCTTCAAACTCTTGTTGAGCATTAGCTTTCATCACATCAATCGGTGTAAGCATCTGCTCATAGTCAACAAAGTGCTCACGTTGTTCAGAAGCATTTTCATACTCACCACCGTGAGTAATAGCTAACTCTGGACAAACTTCAGCACAGTAACCACAAAAGATACAACGACCAAGGTTAATTGTATACTCTGAAACTTCCTTACGTGAGTTTTCATCTATTTTAGTATCCATACGAATACAATCACTAATACAGATCTTTTCACAAAGACCACAACCGATACATCTCTCAGCATCTGACTCCCAAAGTCTTTTCATCTCATGAACTGCACGATAACGTGGTCCAATTGGCATTTTTTCTTCAGGGTAAGAGATAGTATGAATATCAAACTTAATCATCTCACGCATAACAACCCAGAGTCCAACAAAAAGCTCTCCTCTGAAAGTTCTTTTAACAACTCGTTTGAATTTACCCCAACCATCAGTTGGATAATCTTCAATATCTACCATATAGTAACCGTTATCGGCTATATTTCTATTATTAAACTGTTCCATCATCACCCCTTAAAACATCATCACTAAGCCAGTGATAACAACGTTTATCACAGCTATTGGCATAAGTACTTTCCAACACAACCACATAAGTTGATCTGGTCTAACATCTGGCCATGCAGCTCTTGTCCATAAAAAGAAAAAGAAGAAAAATGCCATCTTGCCAAGTAGTGCCAATGCACCTAGAACTGAACCATCACCAAAACCACCAAGAAAAAGAAGTGGAATTACAAATGATATAAAGAACATATTCGCATACTCACCAATGAAGAAAAGACCCCATCTCATACCAGAGTACTCAGTACCAAAACCATCTATAATTTCGTGATCATTTGCAATCAAGTGAAATGGTGTACGACCAGTCTCAGCAAATGCAGCAATCCAAAACAGGACAAATGCAACTGGTTGTGACCATATAATCCAATCACCAATACCACCCGCTTGATAGTTGTTGAAATCAATCAGCGAAAGTGAACCAACCATCATTATCGGAGCTAAAATTGAAAGACCTGTAACTACCTCATAAGAGATAAATACTGCAGCAGCACGAGCAGCTGAAAGCAGAGCAAACTTATTTGCTGAAGCCATACCACCAAGCAGTGGACCAAAAAGACCAACAGCCATAACACCAAGAATATAAAGGATACCTACATCGATATCCGCTACAATCGGATGAACTGTGTATCCAAAAAGATCAAACTGTGGTAAAAAAGGAATAGCGGCTGCAGCCATAAACGCAGTAGCAGCTGTAATTACTGGTGCTATTTTAAATATAGGAGCAACTACACTTGTTGGGATAATATCCTCTTTAGTAAAAAGCTTGATACCATCAGCACCAACTTGTAAAAGTCCAAATGGACCAACATTCATTGGTCCAAGACGACGTTGCATAAACGCAAGAACCTTACGTTCAAAGTATGTACCAATACCAGCGAGAGCTGAAAATACTAGTAAAATAACAACGACTTTAATAACCGTTTCTATTAAATATGCTGTATCCATATATTACACCTTTTCAATCGAAGCTGTTGCAAAACGGTAACCGTCTACTAAAGCCTCTGAGTTTAGATTTGAATCAAAAGTTGGAAGCACCACGATATCACCAGCAATCTTGTTATCGCTAACTATATTTGCCGTAAGCTCTCCATTTTGAGTTTTTACTTTTACACTGTCGCCTTCGTTTAACTCAGACTTAGAAAGAGCTTCTTCGCTCATATAAACGCCACTAATCTCATCTAAATTAGTAGTTTTATTTGTAAAATCTGTAAATTGTCTAACAGGGTTAGCTAAGTAGATCACATTCTCTTCTAAAGTTGTAGACTCGTCTATCTTAGCAACTCTCTCATCTGATGTAACTTCTACAGATACTGCTTCTAATTCATAACCTCGAACTTCTTCACCTGCATTTGTATAATGATTTGGAAGAGAATCAAAATCAACTGCTTTAAAGCCTGAAACTTCACCAAGCTTTTGAGTATAATCAATAGTATTGACTGCATCTAATCCAAGCTCATTTGCTATGTCATTAAGTGTGTATCCACCATAACTAAGTGCAACATTTGTTGGGTTAACACGCTTGTTGATACTTGTAAGTGTTCCCTCTTGCTGATTAATAGCTGGCATATCTAAGTCACATGCGCTCCCATCACCTAATGCAGAAAGTGTAAAGTCAGCTTTAGTGTTGTAACCAATAGCATAGCTACCTGCTTCGCTTGAAAGCTCATTAATCATCGCCACACCAAGAGTGTTTGTAAGAGTTGGAATCATTACAACTTCAAACGCTGAGTATTTTTGTACTAGAGCTACTAAACGAGCAAGATTTTTAGAGTTTGGATGGTTATATAAATCCGGTCCAACGATCATTGAGAAAGAGTCTTTTTTCTTCATAAGTTTTTCAAAACTTGCAGCAAAGTCATCACCAAGTCCAAGCATAGTTACAAGTCTATTGTCATCTACTTCAACATCTTTAGGTACTTTTTTAGTTACTGTTCTTGATCTATCAACTTCTACTTCTCTTTCCATACCTGTATCTGGATCTCTTTCCATTTCAACAGTGATGTCAACTATCTTCTCTTTTACAGTCTCTTCTATAGTAACTGTTTTCATTGAGTGAAAAGTTGCTAAATACTCAACTATATCTGAAGGTAGTTTTGTTTTATCAGCAAAAAGATCTAACATTAAGTAAAGTGCTGTCTCTTCTTGAAGTGGCTTATGCTGTACTGTCATAAGATTTTTACTCATTGCGCTAACAACAGGGTCAGCAACTGGATGAAAATATATTCCAGCACCTTTGTTTACAGTTAAAGAGTTATTTAGTGCATATCTTGCATTTGGATTATCACTCTTAATAGCCGTACCAACACTAACTATAAAGTTAGTATTTGCAGTAGCTTTTAAATCTGTAGAGTATAAAGAGCTTCCACTTATCTCTGAGTAGTCACTTAAAAAAGTTTGAAATGAGCGAGCTTCTTCATTTACAAGTTTATATCCATGTCTGTTTTTAAGTTGTTCTAATATCAGTGCTTCTTCATTTGTAATAGTAGAAGTAAATTTAATAGTATCTGCTTTTTTGAAAGCTTCAACTGCATTAGCAAATGCTGTTTCATCTTTAGTAACATCAGCATTTTGGTAGTCAAAACCATAACGACCAGCACCACAAAGAGATACATAGTTCCACTCATTCATAACACGGTATATTTTATCATCTGGATTTTCAACACTTGTATGTTTTACATCATAAGTGATTTGACATCCAGCAGAACAGTGCCCACAAGTTGCAGGAATTTGCTTAAGTTCCCATGCATTTGATTGGTACATAAACTCAGTATCTACCAGTGCTCCAACAGGACATACAGCAGCACACTCTCCACATGAAGTACAATCTAACACATCTGTTCCGTTAGTAAGACCGATAACTGATTTGTTAAGTTTGTTCCACATTGCATATGCATCTTTTGGCATACTCTCTTTAAACTCAGCGTTTAATGGGTCAGCACCACGAGCAATAGTTTTAAGTGAGTTATCACCAATCATATCCTTACAAGCAGTAACACAACGCTCACAAACGATACAGAGACCCGGATCATAGTGTAAGTGTCCCCAATCATGTGAACTTCTATCTACATCTTTTACTGAGTAGCTCTGAGAATCAACACCTATCTCTAGTGTATAGTTTTGTAATTCACACTCACCTGACTGATCACAAACACCACATTGAAGAGGATGATTTACATCATAAACTTCCATGATTGCACGACGCTCTTTTTCAATAGCTTCAGTCGTAGTTGTAATATTCATCCCATCTTTTGCTTTAGCATTACAAGCATAAACTTGTTTTCCGTCAGCTTCTACAAGACATATACGACAAGCCAGAGTTGGGCTACATCGTGTCAAGTAACAGATTGCAGGTATGTAGATATCATTTGCACGCGCTGCATTGAGTAAAAACTCGCCCTCTTGTGTAACAATCTCTTTTCCGTCTATGTTTATATTTACATTACTCATTTATCTACTCTCACTCTTTTGATTTATTTTATTAATTTTAGATCTTTCAAACTTGTATCTATCTGTCTCTACAGTAATATCAAATGTAGGGTTAATGGCAATTGTACCTTTTAACTCGCTATCCATTTTAAACTTTCGATTTACAGTTTGTCCACTAAATGAAATCGAAATAAAATCTCCATCACTGATTCTTGCAGCAGTAGCAAACTGTGCTGAACCATGCAGGAAAGCTTCACTATTCTCAGCTATATTTGAGTTATAAATTACTGTCCCATTGTACTCAGGTAACTCTTCAACTTCTTCTAGTTTTCCATTAGCTTCACTACTCTTTGATTCTTCTACTGTTTTCTCATATGCTGAGACAAAAATGAGAGAAAATCCAGAATACTTCTCAATCATTGCACATATTTTTGCAATATTTTCAGCTCTATCATGAGATATCAAATCATCCCCAACTAAAAGTACATTTTTGTTTGATTTGTCCAAAGAATTAATGATCTCTTCAAACTCTTCTTCACCTGTGTTACTTTCAGCTTCAAGATATGCTAAGTCTAGATCATTTAAGAAACTTCTTTTATTTTCAGGTAACTCGACATCTTTTAAAAGGTGGTAAGCTAATAAGGCTAAAACACCCTCTTCTGAGCCTGGTTCGTACTTTATGAACTGTGTAGCAATCTCTAGCATTGCTACATCCTCAATAGGGTGAGCATACACTACTTTTGAAGAGTCTTTATTCGACATGCTTTTTAAAGCATCGTAAAACTCTGGACTATCTGTTGCTACTCTCATTCCTAGTACTATTACAGTATCTGCTTCACTAACTTGTGAAGTTGAACCAATACAATCCACTTTAGCACTTATAGAACCATATGCATTCATAAATCTTTGAAATAATTTAGTACCAATATTATTCGAATTCATAAGTGTTTCCATCTGTTTGCTACTTATTTTTTAACTACGACAGTCCAATCGACTTCGTTAAATTTTAATGAGTTTTGAAGGGAATAACCACACTCTTTTACTAAATCTGCACTTCTTTGAACTGGAGTAAAGTCACCAATTTCAAAAAGAAATATTGCAACTTCACCAGCTTTATGCTCATCTAAAATCTCTTTCATACGTGGTTCAAAACCATCTTTTAAGTGTCTTAAGTCATATCTTTTCATTATCTGTCCACTTCCCCGAATACAATATTTGTAGTACCAATAATAGAAACAACATCTGGAATATAGTGACCCGGTAAAAGATCAGTTAAAATCCCTGTGTGCCAAAAAGATGGTGCACGAAGTTTTAATCTATAAGGATACGGTCCACCTTGAGAGTTTATAAAGAAACCAAGTTCACCTTTTGGTGACTCTGTAGCTACATACACTTCACCAACTGGTGGTCTCATACCTTGAGTAACAAGAACGAAGTGTTGCATCAAAGAGTAGTTTTGAGTCATAATATCTAGCTTAGGAGCTGAGATATATTTTGGTGCATGAGCCATTAACTCAGTGTCACCATTTTTTACACACTCTTCGTACATATCTATTGTTTGGTAAAGAATCTTAGCACTCTCTCTCATCTCTTCCATATAAATACGGTAACGAGCAAAGTTATCACCCTTATCTGAGAAAGGTACATTAAATTCTACTTCGTCATATAACTCATATGGCTCTTCTTTACGAATATCCCAAGCTACACCAGATGCTCTAAGCATTGGACCTGTACAACCCCATGAAAGTGCCATTTCCGTAGATATCGTTCCTACTTCTTCCATTCTCATTAACCAGATGCGATTAGTATCAAGAAGATCTTCATAGTCTTTGATGTTTTGAGGTAGTTTATTCAAGAAAGTTCTTAGTTGGTGTAAGAATGTATCTTGAATATCTAAAGGAACACCACCAATACGGATAGCTGCATGAGTAAGACGTGCTCCACAATAACCTTCTATAATATCCATTAGGTATTCTCTCTCACGAAATGCGAAAAGAAATACTGTCATAGCACCAATATCTAGTGCAGTTGTCGCTAACCAAAAAAGGTGAGACATTAGTCTGTTTATCTCTAAAAGCATCATACGAATAACTTTAGCACGACGAGGAACTTCTACATCTATTAGTTTTTCAACTGCAAGTGCAAAACCATAGTTGTTTGAAGATGAAGCGATATAATCCATACGGTCAGTAGTAGGCATAAACTCGTTATAAATCATATTTTCAGCCATCTTCTCCATACCACGGTGAAGGTATCCAACATCAGGATGTGCTTTAGTAATCTGCTCTTGTTGCATGTGAAGCATTAAACGTAACTGTCCGTGAGCAGAAGGGTGCTGAGGACCGAAGTTTAATATTAGTTCATTGTCTTCACGATCGAAAGTAATGTTTTCAAAAAACGGTGTTAATCTATTTTTTACTTGTGCCATATTTTTACCACCCTATCTTTGAGGATCATCAACAATAGTTGATGACTCTTTAGTATATTTTTTGATGAGGAAAACGCCACCCTCTTCTTGATACTCTTGAGGATTTCTCTCTTCATTACCAGTAATCTCAGTACCTTTAGGAACTTCAAATCCTAGACGAGCAAAACGCTCAGAGTCATATCTATCAACACGAGCAGTGTCACGGATTTCTGGTCCTATAACGTCACGAGCTTCTTTTCCAAAAATCTTATCAACTTCATACCAAGCAGCAAACTCATCGCCCTCTAATGGGTAAGTTTTAAGAAGTGGAAAACCTTGCCAGTCGTAAGGCATAAGGATACGTTTCATAAATGGATGATTATTTGCTTCGATACCAAACATATCAAACATCTCACGTTCACTCCAATCAGCTGAGCGGAAAAGCTTCTCTACAGAGTCAACAGCTTGACCATTTTGTATAGAGTACTTGATACGAATACGCTTGCGTTTAGTCATAGAAAGCATTTGGTAGAAAATCTCAAAAGTATTATCTTTAGCTAACCAATCGATTGCAGACATTTCACTTAGCTGTGTATAAGCAAGTTCATCTCTCATAAGCTCCAAAACACCATATATATCTTTTGCATTGATATATACAACCATCTGCTCTACTTGGATGAAAGCTTCACTAACATCAAACTTAGCTTTAATAGCGGCTAAATCTGCAGCAAAAACTTCATCACTCTCAACTTCTTGTTTTGGAACTTGTGGTGCTACATAATATCTGTCAGTGTAGTAAGCTTTTGCTTGTACATCATCTTTAGGAGTATATGCTCTCATGTTACATTAACCTTTTTGGCTTTTGTGCATTGCCAGCTTTGTTAGCACGAATCTTTTTCTGTAGTAACATTACACCATACTGAAGAGTCTCAGGACGAGGTGCACAACCTGGAAGATATAAATCAACTGGAATGATTCTATCAACACCTTGTACTGTTGCATAAGTGTTAAACATACCACCAGTGTTAGCACATGAACCCATAGATATAACCCATCTAGGCTCAGTCATCTGATCATATAAACGCTTGATAAACTCAGCATGTTTTTTAGTAAGTGTTCCAGCTACTATCATCAAGTCTGCTTGACGTGGAGAAGCACGGAAAATAGTACCGTATCTATCAAAGTCAAAACGCGAAGCTCCTGAAGCCATCATCTCAATACCACAACAAGCAAGACCGTAAGTAAGTGCCCAAAGTGAATTTGAACGACCCCAGTTAACTATCTTGTCAATACTTGTTAGTGCAACAGGAAGTCCACCATCTTGTGTATAATTTACCTTATGTTGTGCCATTCTAGCGCTCCTTTTTTCCATGCATATACGAAACCTATTGCAAGAAGTAATATAAACATTAACATCTCAGCAAAACCAAACCATCCAAGAAGTTTGAAATCTACTGCCCATGGAAACATGAAAACGATTTCAACATCAAATAGTATGAATAGAAGCGCGAACAGATAAAACTGTGGCGAAATTCTATTTGGTTGTTTTGTGATTTCAGGTCCACACTCATAAACTGAGAGTTTGATTTTTTCACTATCTTTACGTGCTAATGCACGACTCGCTAAACGAGCGATTACAGTTGTTCCTATGAACGCACCGAATGTAACTACAAAGAGGACAAATACACCGAAATAGGGATTTGAAGTCACTATATGTTCCATATAACCTACCTTTAAAATTCTTCTTGAAGAAGATATTTGTTTTCCATACTTAAGAACAACTAATGTTTAGACATTAACTTCTATTTAGTGTATTGGAAAAAACAGTTAGTGCACTATATCAAAAAGAGTATTAAAGAAAAGTTGTATTCGAAGCGAAGTATTAGGGAATGTCACTAAATGCTACATCCATTTTCATATGAGCATAAAAATGAGTAGATTAGTAACTTAAGGTTTAGAAAGTTTTTTCAATCTCTTTAGCTGAGTTTATATAATAAATTTTTTCAACAATAGAGTTTTTTAGTTTATAAATTGTTATTTTTTCATCTTTATGAGCAAACCTCTTATCCTCTTCATTGTTAATGAGTAAAATATTATGCTTATACTCTTTTAGTCTAGGCATAGCTATCATTCTCGTAATGATTGAAGGCATTTTTGAGATATTTGCTATAAAGACAGCATCATTCTTTTTTAAATAATTTTTTGGTTTAGTAGCTAGAAAATTGTTTATATCTTTACCTGTCTCTTTCTCTGAACTTATTATTATTGTTTTAGTGTGTCTATCTACAGTATGATAAACTCCAAACTGGTCAGCTAATACAAAAAGTTTAACTTTTTCATTTTCTTTAATTTCAGTCGCGACTAGAGATGTTGCAAAAAGTAGCATTAATATCATCTTGTTTATCATCTAATTTCCTTATTTTTGAGTTTATTTACTTAAAAAACCCATCGATTTTTCACTATCAAAATTTCCATCTTTTTCTCTGTTTATCTCATCTAAAAAATCTTTTGTTGTAAAGAGAGCCTCTTTTTTAACAGCAACTTTATAGGCCGTATTTTTAACAATTAAATTTATTTGACCACCAGTTAATGAAAATGTAGCTAACTCATCTATATCAAACTCTTTTTCATATGGGGCTTCAACAGGAAGCATCAACTCCCACAACTCTTTCCTTTGCACAAGATTAGGTTTTTTAAACTCTATCTTGTAATTAAAACGACGAGAAAAAGCTTTATCAATATTTTCTAGTAAGTTAGTAGTTGCTATTAGCATACCACGAAAATTCTCTATCTGCTCTAGAAAAATGTTTTGCATCTGGTTATGCATCTGATCTGCACCTGTAATAGTTCCACTACTTCTTGCACCCAAAAACTGGTCTGCTTCATTAAGAAGTAAAATAGGTTCAGTTTTTGTCTTTTCGCTTAGTTCATAAAAAGTATCGAAAATCTTACGAACATTTTTTTCACTCTCGCCTACATACATTGAAAGAATTTTAGAACAATCAAACGCCAGTACTTGGCGTTTAAGAGACTTTGCAAGTGAATAAGCTGTCATGGTCTTACCTGTACCAGCTGCTCCATAAAAAATAATACGAGCATCAATACCACTCTTTTTATCTTTTATACCCCACTTTACAAGTCGTGCTACTACTTCCTTGTCTACTTGCTGCATTAGATTGTCAAGTGTCTCTCTTGTCGTATGGTTTAGCACTACATCATCCAAAGAAGTGTCACTATCTATCAGCTCAAAAATATCCTGCTCCTCTATAAGGGCATTTAACTTTAATCTAGTTACTTTTTTAGTCTTTTGAGGGTGGATGATACTCTGAAGCACCTCATCGACTATGTAAAATG
>JAYEJR010000076.1:0-12636 GCA_034660715.1 Campylobacterota bacterium
GTAAAGAGAATGACTTTGATTATGTGGCATCAAACAAGCTTAAAAATATACTTTTTGATGGTGGCGTTTTAGGTCAACCTGCATCAGGTACAAAAGAGAGTATAAACCGCATACAACTTAGCGATGTGCAAAAGTTTATCAAGAGTAATCTTATAATCTCAAAAGCTATCGTAGTAGTTGGTGGTGACATCGACCTTAAAGAGACTAAAAAAAGAGTGAAAAAACTTCTTTCTATCTTACCAAAGGGTGAAAAAGAAGAGGGTCTTAATTATAACATCAGAGCTAAAGCTAAAACAGAAGTATTAAAAAAAGAGACTGAACAAGCTTATATCTATTTTGGTTCTCCATATAACATGAAAGTAGATGATGAAGATTTTTATAAAGCAAGAGTTGCTACATATATCTTAGGAACTGGTGGTTTTGGTTCGCGTTTAATGGAAGAGATACGTGTTAAACGCGGTCTTGCATATTCAGCTTATGCAAGAGTACATGTAAGTAACTCTAGCTCATATATGACTGGTTACCTTCAAACTAAGCTCGACTCAATGGATGAAGCAAAAAGTACTGTTAGCGAAGTGATAAAAACTTTTGTAAAAAAAGGTGTAACCAAAGAGGAGTTAGAGCAGACTAAAAAGTTCTTACTTGGAAGCGAACCTCTAAGAGTTGAGACTATGAGTCAGCGTTTAAACCGTACTTTTATGGAGTACTACAAAGGTTTTGAACTTGGACACTCTGATATAGAGTTAGAGAAGATCAAGAACTTAAAACTTAAAGATTTAAATGAGTATATCAAAAAGCATAAAGAGATTTTAGATATCAGTTTCGCGATAGTTACAAAATAATCTATAGATATGACATATTGTCATATTTTAGATATTCTACTTTTAAACCCACTACAATTCTTTTACATATTACATAAGGACTTTTTCTTTTGAACACTACTCTTATCGGTCAAATAGATAGAATCCTTTTTGAAGAAGAGGGTTTTTTTATAGCTGTCTTAAAATCTGGTGAAAAGATAAGTGGGACTTACTACGAAAGTGCAGTAGAAAACATAAAGAGTTCGGCTATCACTCTTACAGGTGCATGGCACGAACATAAAAAACATGGTAAGACCTTCAAGTTTGAAACCCTCAAAGTAAACCAAAACGAACTCTTTTTCTTTTTAAATAAAATCATTAAAGGTTTTACAAAAAAACTCTCAGCCGACTTGATAGAGCAGTTTGGTCAAGAAGAACTTATAAATATACTCGATAACGATATAGAAAAACTTTTAGAGTTTAAAGGTATAAAAGAGAAGCGTCTAAAAAAGATTCAAGCCTCTTGGAAACAGTTTCGCTCAATGCGTAGACTTGGTGAGTTTTTAAGCCCCTTTGATGTCTCCCCAGCACTTTTAACTACAATAGCAACTGCTATGAAAGATGTAGATGAACCCTGTACAAAAATAAAAGACAATCCCTATATACTCACTAACATAAACTCTATTGGCTTTAAACGAGCAGATGAGCTAGCACTTAAGATGGGAGTGGAGCGAGAGAATGAAGGTCGTATAAGTTCGGCTATGGATTATGTACTTCTGAATTATTGTGAAGCACAAGGGAACTCTTGTATATCAAAGCAAGTTCTTTTTAGCGGACTTGATGAGCTTTTAATGTTTAGTGACAAATTTCACCTTTATGAGGCTGCACTTGTTGAGAGAGTAGGTGAAGGTAGCATCGTTGTCATGAAAAATGAAAGAGTCTCACCAGCACGACTCTACGATGCAGAAAAATATCTCAATGATGAGTTCAAGACAAGAGCTAAGATGAGTAATGGGGGCTTTGTAAAGGACTTAGATAAGTTTTTAGAAGACTCAGAGTTAAAACTTGGAGAACAGCAAAAAGAGGCTGTGCAGATGATAAATGATGGAGCTTCGCTTCTGTTTCTTGTTGGGTATGCTGGTACGGGTAAGAGTACTACGTCAAAAACACTTCTAAATCTACTCAACACTCGTTTTGACAAAAAAGAGATAATGACATGCGCGCTGAGTGGTATAGCATCTCAACGTATAAGTGATACGACAGGATATGAATCTGCAACAATCCAATCACTTCTTATAAAACATGAAGCATCTGATAAGTTTCCTTATAGTGTGGTGCTGATTGATGAAGCATCTATGATAAACTCTTCGCTCTTTGCTAGACTTATAGGGAAGATATCTAGAAAAGCTATTATAATTATAGTAGGTGATGATGCACAACTTCCTCCTATTGGAGCGGGTAATGTACTTAGTGATGCACTAACCTTAGAACTTGCTCCAACTGTAAAACTTACAAAGATTTTTAGACAGAGTGAAGAGCAGGCTATAACACTTATAGCTAATGATATCCGCAAAGGTGAAGTTCCTCACTATAGAGCTAAGTATGATGATTTTGAGTTTGTAGATGTAAATATACAAAACTACTATGCCTTGAGAAATCAACTCTCAGCGAATGAGCTTAAAGATTTAAGAGATGAGAACTCAAACAACATCATTAGTGAGATAGTTCATCGTGTTGTTGAGTCCATAGAAAAAGCACGTTATCGTCTTAAAAATAAGCAGATAAAAGAGTACCTAAACTACTTTCAAGTTATAACACCAATGAAGGGTGGCATACTTGGCAGTACAAATCTAAACAAAGTTCTCCAAGAGTATTTTAATCCAAATCCTAGTAAATGTGTTAAACGAGGAGAGTTAGAGTTTCGTCTGATGGATAAGGTTGTGCATACTAAAAATGAGAACATGACCTCTTGGAGCGGTGATGGTTTTAAGACAGGTGAAGAGTCGAGTACTAGGCGTATATTTAACGGTATGAGTGGGCTTCTTTTTAAGATAGAAGAGGATGATGAACAGCTGTTCGTTTTTTACCCAAATGAGGATGTAGTTGTAGTTTATGAGTATGAGGAGCTAAAATCTCATTTGATGCTATCGTATGCTTTAACCATACATAAAGTTCAAGGTATGGAGTATGATATAGTTGTCATACCTATGAGTTTTACTCACTTCATCATGCATAATACAAAGTTAATATATACCGCTATAACACGAGCTAAACATAGATGTATATTGGTTGGTGAAAATGGTGCTTTTGAGAGTGGATGTAAGAAGTTTGAAGCAACACGGCGAGACACCGTGTTGCTTGAACTATAAGTGGCGTTTAGTTTGAAACATTGTCATCTTCAAGCATCGTCTTAAGTTCCTCAGCAGAGTTAAGAGTTTTTATCTCTGCTATCTGTTTGTTGATGATATAAACTACAACAATAGCTTCGGCATTCATATCTTTTCTATAAGGTGCTGCTTGCTTTTTATCATCAAGAAGTAAAACAGTATGTTTAAAATCTTTAAGACCTGGAAGAATGAACATACTTCTTATAAGAGAAGGTGCTGCACTTACATCTGCAACAAACTGAGCATTGTGCTTTTCTAGATATGTAGGCTCTTGAGTGTTGAAAAAATCATTACAGATATGAGCTGGTTCTTTTCCAAAAGCGAAGATAAGCTTGTAAGTATCAGGACTTAAAGTGTGAGACTTTTCAAACTGATCTTTAAGGTTTAAATCCCCGATAGTTTTGCCAACAACAAGTTTTGGCTCTACATTTTGAAGAGCTTCATCTTTGCTACATCCTATAAACAGTGATGCAATAAGTAGTGCGAGTGTTATTTTCTTAATCATTAAAATATCCTTCGTTAATTTTATGAAATAATACTCAACTTATATATTAATATAGATATTTATGAAATTTAAGTAGTGAGATTAATAAAATATAAAGAACTAAAGTGTAAAATTCTAGCTAATAAAAATTATAAGGAATTGATATGGCATGGGCAACAGCAAGACATATATTAGTAGATAGCGAAGCAAAATGTAATGAATTAAAAACAGAGATAGAAAACGGAGCAAGTTTTGAGACTGCGGCAAAAGAGAACTCTTCTTGTCCTTCATCACGTGAAGGTGGAGACTTAGGTAAGTTTGGACCAGGACAAATGGTACCTGAGTTTGATAAAGCAGTATTTTCTGGCGATGTTGGGGTAGTTTACGGACCGATTAAAACACAATTTGGTTACCACTTACTAGAAGTTACAGGTAGAGGATAGTCTCTACTTTAAATCTTTAAGTATCAACTCTTCTAGCTCTTCTAGAGGAGCACTTTTTAAACCCTCAAACTGAGTTCTATTAAAAGTTTGCTGGCGTTTAGCAAGTTGAGCTGTATGTATAGAGATAAGTTCTAACATCTGCTTCTTATCCACCTTTCCATCAAGAAACTCTAAAACTTCAACAATCCCAATACTTCCCATTGAGTGTGGCAAACGAGAATACTTTTGTTCAAGATAGCAGATTTCATCTATTAGTCCCATATCCAACATTTTATTTGAACGCTGAGAGATTCTTTCTCTTAAAATATTACGACTCACATCTATGTTAAATATAGGAAGGTCATTAATGATAGGCTTGGGAGGATTTTCTTTAAACCACTCTGATGGTGTAAGCTGTGAAGCCTCGTAGATTAGGAGAGCTTTTTCTATCCTATAAGAGTCAGTTGAAGCTATTTTTTCCATATAAACGCCATCAAGATTACAAAGAAACTGGTAAGACTCTTCAAGGTTTTTCAGTTTAGTGTGAACTCTGTTTTTAACCTCTTGTGAAATAGTGGGTAGTGAAGATAAACCTTGAATGAGAGACTTAAGATAAAAAGAAGTGCCTCCAACTATGACAAGATTTTTAGAATCTTTTTTACAGGTATTAACAACTTCTTTATAGAGGTCTATAAATATATCTACACTGAAGTATTCATCAGGATTGAGTACATTAATACCGAAATGTTTTACTTGATCTAACTCCTCTTTTGAGGGTTTTGCAGAGACTATATCAATCTCTTTGTAGATACTAAGTGAATCTATTGAGAGTATATAAGCATCGATTTTAAGAGCGATTTTAATGGCTAAATCACTTTTTCCTGAGGCGGTTGGACCTATAATAGCGAGTTGTTTCATGGTGAAATTATATCATTTTAAAACACTTTTAGATAAAATAAGAATAATAAATTTAAGAGGGTGTCAGACTTGCAAAACTTAATCAAAAAAATAAAAGATTTTAACGAACTAGTGATGTTTGAACACTCTATATTTTCTCTGCCGTTCATCTTTATAGCTATGGTTGTAGCAGCGGATGGTTGGTTCGGATTTTGGTTACTTATCTTAGGTGTTTTAGCAGCACTCAGTGCAAGAAACTTTGCGATGGGTGTGAACAGATATGCTGATCGTGATGTAGATGCGGCGAACCCTAGAACTACTGGAAGACCAAATGTTGATGGTAGATTAGATGCAACAAGTATTTTACTATTCATTGGGGTGAATGCTTTTATATTTGTAGTTGTAGCGTATATGATAAACCCTTTGGCGTTTAAGCTCTCGATACCTATTCTTTTTGTTTTAGGCTCATACTCATACTTTAAACGTTTCTCTTCTATGGCACACGTTGTACTTGGTGTCTCTTTAGGATTAGCACCTATTGCTGGAGTTGTAGCTGTGAGTGCGACTATACCTCTTTGGTCTGTTTTACTCAGTCTTGGTGTGATTTTTTGGGTTGCAGGTTTTGACCTTTTATACTCATTGCAAGATATAGATTTTGACAAAGAAAAAGGACTACACTCTATCCCATCAGTTTATGGTGCTCAGGCAACACTTTTTATTTCAGCTATATTTCACTCACTTGCAGTTCTTTTTTGGATACTATTTGTATGGGCAGCTGGACTAGGCTTTTTTGCTTTAGTTGCAGCTGTAGGTAGTGGGGCTGTGTTAGCTTATGAGCAGAAACTTGTTCGTCGTGACTTTACACAGATAGACCGTGCTTTTTTTACTGTAAATGGTTACCTTGGAGTTGCGTTTTTTGCTCTTATAGTACTTGATAGAGTGTTTGCATGAGTGAACCCCGATTAGTTCCAGCACCAATTAGCCTTTTCTTCAGTGAAGCAGAAGTCGATAA
Source organism: Campylobacterota bacterium (assembly GCA_034660715.1). Classification (GTDB taxonomy): domain Bacteria; phylum Campylobacterota; class Campylobacteria; order Campylobacterales; family Sulfurimonadaceae; genus Sulfurimonas. The sequence goes on from JAYEJR010000076.1 coordinate 6,003, forward strand.
AGAGGCTTATGAGAGAGAGTATCAACAACTTAGTGAATCAGATGATGATCCTATAAGTCAATGGCTTAAACTTGCAAAGGCTCGTGGAGATACACGTGAGACAGATCCTGTACTACTGCAACTTGTAGTTGAGATGCATAGAAAGATAGATGCTCTTGAGATGTTTTTAAAAGATGAAAAGCCGCAGAGGGTGTCGCTTACTTCTGAGTCAAGAATAGACTCTATAGGGTTTGAACATTTTCATTTAGAAGAGAGTGTTTTAGAAGTTGGAAAGTTATACTATGGTCGTATAGAGATGCCAGTTCATCCTAAACGCGATGTAGGTGCATTTTTTGAAGCAACGAGTGCAACACTTGCAAAGTTTATACGAATGCATGAGAGAGATGAAAAAGAGTGGGGTGCTTATATGACAGCTAGAGAAAGAGTCCTTATCCGAGAAGCAAAAGAGAAAAAGTCATGAACTATATGCAGTTTAACATAGAGTACATCGTTGTCGCAATGGCGGGAATCATTCTTTATCTACTCTATTATGTCTATACTAAAGATGCTCAGTACTCTAAAAACATTCGCTCAGTTGCAAGTGTTGTTGAAGAGTTAAACAGAGAACTTTTTTATCTTAAAAAGAATCTTACTGAGACTCAAGGAAGCTTACAAGAGAACTCTCAAAGAATGAACGATGAGATGATTTATGAAGAGATTGAGCGAAGCGTTTACGATATGGTTCAACCACTTAGTTTAGGTTTGAAGCAACTGCAGGACAATGTAAACGCCATAGATGTTGAAGTGGCAAACCGTATAGCTCAGTTAGAGAGTGGTGTAAAGCAGATCAGTATCCCAACATCGATTCATGGAAATGATGATGAGAAAATTCTCTCCTTATTTAAACAGGGTGTCTCAGTAGAGACTATCTCTAAAGAGCTACACATTTCAAAACCTGAAGTTGAGTTTGTACTTAAAATCAACAAAATAAAGTAACACTGTGATAGCTGATAGAGGTCTTTTTTTACTTGTAAGTATACTTATTATGACAAGTGTACTGCTCTCTTATACATTAGCTCCTTACACAACTCTACTCTTTAATGTAAATGAATTTCATTTTGCTATTAGACAGGCGATATTTGGGTTTTTGGGGATAAGTGTTATATTTATTCTCTCTCAGTTAGATCCAGACAAATGGCTTAAACCGATAGGGTTTTTACTTTTTTTCGGTTCATTGGCTCTTATGATAGCTATGCCTTTTATGCCAGAGAGTTTTGTAAGTGCTGTTGGTGGTGCGAAACGCTGGATAAAGGTTGCTGGTTTTTCTCTTGCTCCTGTGGAATTTTTTAAAGTTGGATTTATCTATTTTCTTGCATGGAGTTTTTCACGAAAACTAGGACACCATGGTGGTATGGGGCTAGCAAGTGAGTTTAAACGCTTCGCTCCTTATGCTGTTATATTTATCGGTGCTATGTTTATCATCGCATTTTTACAAAAAGACTTAGGACAGGTTGTTGTTTTAGGACTTACACTACTTTTCATGCTTATCTTTGCTGGAAGTAGTTTTAGGTTTTTCCTCTCTATCTTAGGTGGAATATTTTTAGCAATTATTTTGTTTATATTTACAGCGGAACATAGGATTTTACGTATTAAGTCATGGTGGGCACTTGCTCAAAACTCTGTTCTTGGGATGCTTCCTGAATTTGTAGCAGAGAAACTTCGTATACCAGTTGAAGTAGAACCTTATCAGATAGGTCACTCTTTAAACGCCATCCATAATGGTGGTTTTTTTGGAACAGGTATAGGTAATGGCACTTTTAAACTAGGCTTTCTTTCAGAAGTTCACACAGACTTCGTTTTAGCAGGTTTAGCTGAAGAGTTTGGCTTTATGGGTGTCTTGTTTGTTGTAGTAGTATTTCTTTTACTACTTCATCGTATCTTTAAAATTGCAAATCGTTCTGATGATAAAACAGTCTATCTCTTTAGTATTGGAGTAGGGCTTATTCTCTCCTTTTCGTTTTTAGTAAATGCTTATGGTATTAGTGGTATTACTCCTATTAAAGGAATAAGTGTTCCATTTTTAAGTTATGGAGGTTCTGCTATGCTTGGTGCTGCTTTTGGTATTGGAATGGTGCTAATGGCATCGAATAAAGTAAATATGGATAAGGTTTCAAAAATATGAAAATCTGTATAACAGGCGGAGGAACAGGTGGTCATCTTATGATAGCCGAGTCTCTTTTAGAAGCTGCGCATACACGAGGTCATGAGGCGATATTTATAGGGTCATCTCATGGACAAGACAGAAAGTACTTTGAAGTTGGAAGCACTTTTACTAATACATATTTTTTAGAAACTACAGGTGTAGTTAACCAAAAAGGCTTAGGAAAGTTTAAGGCACTGTTTAAAGTTTTTATGGCGTTTATAAAGGCAAGAAAACTTTTAAAGTTGCACAAAATAGATGCAACATATAGTGTTGGTGGTTTCTCAGCTGCTCCTGCATCATTTGCAACTTTGAGCCGTTTTTTACCTCTTTTCATTCACGAGCAAAATGCAGTTTATGGAAGACTCAATGCTCTTTTAAAACCAATGGCTACGAGTTTCATATCTGCATATGATGAGAACTCTAGTATCAAGGGTTATCCTGTTAAGGAAGTCTTCTATAAAACCGCTCATCTGCGTGAAGGGTTAAAAACAATCATTTTCTTAGGTGGTTCTCATGGTGCAAAAGCTATTAATGATTTAGCACTAAGTGTTGCTTCAGAGCTTAGTAAACGCCATGTAAAGATTATTCATCAAGCAGGCGAAGCTGACTTTTTAAGAGTAGAAGAAAAGTATAAAGAGCTAGGAGTTGATGTAGAGCTGTATAGTTTTACAAAAGAACTACCTGCGTTAATAAACAGAGCAGACTTAGCAGTGTCACGTGCAGGAGCAAGTACCCTATGGGAGTTAACTGCAAATGGCTGTCCTGCTCTGTATATTCCATACCCTTATGCAGCTGGAGATCATCAGTATCATAACGCTAAGTTTATAGTAGATAGTGATATGGGATGGTGCCAAAGAGAGGGCGACTTACTAGAGTCGGAGTTTATAAAAGTACTAGATGAACCGCTGAATGAAAGAAGTGAAAAACTTCTGAGCTACTCTAGTTCAGATGTAGCACAAAAAATGATAAAAGATATTGAGGATAGATTAAAATGATACATGAAATTGCACAACTTTTAGTAGAGATGATTTTTCACTGGGGATACTTAGGTATATTTATCATGATGGCTATCGAGAGTAGTTTTGTGCCTTTCCCAAGTGAGATAGTACTTATACCAGCTGGTTATTTAGCGAGTCAGGGGGAGATGACTGTTTTTATGATTATGCTTTCTGCACTCGGTGGTTCTATGGTAGGAGCATTTATAAACTACTACCTTGCACTTACGTTAGGAAGAACACTGCTTACGAGGTATGGTAAATACTTTTTTATAAAAGAGAGTGCGTTAGAAAAAATGGATGAGTATTTTGATAAACATGGAGCCATTTCTACTTTTACAGGAAGACTTATTCCAGGTATTAGACAACTTATCTCCATTCCTGCTGGTCTAGCTCGTATGAATCTAGTTACATTCTCAACATATACAGCATTAGGTGCAGGTGTCTGGGCTCTTATCCTTGTGTTACTGGGTTACTTCATAGGTGAAAATCAAGAGTTGATTAATGCTTACTTAAAACAGATTACTATAGCTGTTTTAGGTCTACTTATTGTTATTGCTGCGATATACTACAAAATTAAAAAAAGATAGGAATTAAGATGGATTATATGTTCGAGGCAGGTTTTTTAGGTACAAAAGCACCATTGTTTATGGATATGGTTACATTAATAGTAGCTCTTTTACCTCTACTTGTTTATGGAGCGATTTTACTAGCTCGTAAGAAAATGTACCTACTGCATACTATTGTACAGAACTTCATATTTGTGTTTTCTGTTATTGTTGTAGCATACTTTGAGCTTGGTGTACGTGTTGGTGGAGGCTTTGATGCTTTTATGAGTGAGAGTGGTGTAGAGTATACATATGCACTTATTGTATTGATAGTACATATATTTATTGCTGTAACTACACTATTTTACTGGAGTAGAACTATGATTACTGGAAATGTGGCATTTAAACAGGGTGCCCTTCCTGGACGTGCTTCATACTCACATAAAGTGTTGGCATTTAAAACAGTGCTAGGAATAACATTAACCTCTTTTACAGGTATATGGGTATATCTATTACTATTTGTATTTTAAAATTATAAGGATAAAAAATGATAAAAATTGATGATAAAGCACCTGAGTTTTGTTTACCAAACCAAGATGATGTTGAAATATGCATGCGTGACTTAAAAGGAAAATGGGTAGTTTTATACTTTTATCCTCGTGATAACACTCCTGGCTGTACAACGGAGGCTTGTGAGTTTACAGAAGCTGCACCAGACTTTAGTGCTCTAGATGCAGTTATACTTGGTGTAAGTGCAGACACTACAAAAAAACACCGTAACTTTATAGAGAAACAAAATCTAGGTATCACTCTTTTAAGTGATGAGTCTACTGATATGATGCAAGAGTATGGCGTTTGGCAGATGAAGAAAAACTACGGTAAAGAGTATATGGGAATAGTTCGTACAACTCTAATAATAAATCCAGAAGGTGTTGTAAAAGGTCTTTTTGAGAAAGTTCGCGTTAAAGAGCATGTAGCGAAAGTAAAAGCGGAGCTTGAAGCTCTTCAAGCTTAGAAGCTAGAAAGTCTCTTCTCGCTTAAGCGAGAAAAGAAAGATAATTAATTAGTATCGGTATCTTAGGTAGAAACGGATGTCTTGTGCAGTATCAACAGTAAATGCCGAACCTTGCATAGGAGTTAGTGTTTCTATTAGATTTGAACTCCCTGTATCATTTCCAAAAAATCCATTACTGCCAGTCCATTTATAATCTAAGTAAGTATAGCGAACTTGTAGAGATAAGATATCTTCAATAAGTGGCTCAGTGAAGTACGCTTCATAAGCATCACCACGAGTTGCCATTTTTGAACCTATATTTGTGTCTTCAGCATATGTAATACTTCTCCAGTATTTACTACCTTTGTTGTATTCAAGGCCCCATCTACCATCCTCAGTCATAAATGAAGGCATTTGGAGTCCCATCCATACTGAATAACCTTTTACACTCTCTCCTTTAGCACTACCAAGCATACCTTGGTCTTCTTGAGGATTTGTTACATTTAAAGCACCACTTAGAAAGAAGAAAGTATCATCAAGGTAATCACTCCATTCATCACCAATTCCATTCATAGTAAAGTTAGCTGTAAAACTATGCATACCACCAACAGTTTTCATACCTTGCATTAAAGGTGTTCCAGCAGGAAGACCCATAGGATTCCCCACTGGTGCAGGAACAATGTTCGCGTCAATTAAGTTATTAGCATAGTAATACTGTGTAGCTATTCCGTATTGTCCATCGTCATAAGGAACAAAGATTAGTCCACCTAAGTCGATGTCTGGAATATCGTTGCCATTTGATTCATAAGGAGCACCACTCATAACGACAGAGCCATTTGAAGGATTTACTGCAAAAAACTTAGCATTTGCATTTGTTCCACCACGACCAGCACAAAATTTAATATACATTCCATCTATGCCAGTTAAGTCTTCAAACGAGAACTTAGAACTTAAGCCATCAAACTCAACATTGATAGTATGACCCATCGGAGAAGCAGCACCATCATCATCTCTCATGTTGATTAAGTGTCCATTTGTAGAAGGACGACGTCCGATACTAAAAGTCCATGGAATATCTGCAGTCATAAAAGTGTCGTTTTTATATAAAAAGTATGCAGAACGAACACGAACTACATCGTCATATGCATTTTCGTTAGTAATCCAGTCAAATGTTTCCATTCCCGCTATATTTGAGTTCCAACCACTTCTTGCACCAAATGCTTTGTTGTAAGCTAGTTGACCAGAAAAACTAAGGTTGTCAGTAGCTTTCCAGTCCATATTAATCCATAGTCTGTTTGTCATGAAAGCATCATTACCTTGTTTTGAACCATCAGCCATTACATACTGCATATTGTCAAGAGCAAATCTATAATCTACTTTTAGTTTTAGGTGAGAACCATTTGTTGCTTTGTTCAGGTCAGTTACACTTTCTTGAAGATCAGTGATCTCCTCTTCAATGTCCATCTCTTCATCTTCTTCATCGTCAGAATCTTCGTCATCTGATTCTTCACCTTCATCTGAATCTTCTTCGTCTGATTCTTCAGAAGTCTCTTCATCCTCTTCTTGTGTTTCATCTTCGTCTTCAACAGTAGTTTCAGCCTTAGCATCTCTTAAAGTTGTAAGCTCTGTTTGCATTTGCTTCATTTGAAGTTCCATAGTCTGGATACGTTCATACATTGACTCTGCACTTAAACTAGTTGTTAAAAGAGTCGCAGCAGCTAATGATAGTAGTAGAGGCTTATTCATATTTATTCCCTTAATTTGTAATAATTATGTGATACTATACATCATATATTATAAAACTACTTTTAAATATAACAATTGAAGTATTATAATTATTAATATGTAACTAAGATGTAAAATAATTCTTCCTCTTAAAAAAGCTATCTTTAAATAATTATTGAGTATAATTCGC
>JAYEJR010000077.1:0-2527 GCA_034660715.1 Campylobacterota bacterium
CTAAACAGAGTACTCCTGAGCAGTATATGTCAACTATGGCAGTTGCTGAGAAATTAAACATAGAACTAGTAGAACTAACAGAAGCTTCATGTTGTGGAGCTTCTCACTTACAAGATTATGATGACTTCTTATCTTTAGTTCTAAATGCTAGAAATATCGCTTATGCAGAGAAACATGGTCTCACTATGGTAACTATCTGTAACACTTGTCAACTCAACACTGCAATGACTAAACACCGTTTAGATAATAATGCAGACCTTAAAGCAAGAGTTAATGAAAAACTAGAAGAAGTTGGTTTAGAGTACAAAGGTACTTCACAAATTACTCACTTTCTATATGCTATCATTGATGATATAGGACTTGATAAGATTAAAGAGATGGTTGTGACTCCTCTTAGCCAATTCAACATTGCACCATTTTATGGTTGTCACAATATCCGTCCTTCTGAGCTCCAAAATGAAACTCATAAGACTCCGGAAAATGCATACAACCCTACTTCATTAGATGATCTAATCATCGCTTGTGGTGGTCAAAACGTAGACTATGAAGAGAAGAACAAATGCTGTGGTTTCCATGCTGAACTTCAAGCTCCTCATACAGCTGCAGTACTTACTGGTAATGCAATTGCTGGTGCAACTGATAATAATGCTGACTGGATGGTAACACCATGTCCACTTTGTCATCTTAAACTTGATACGCAAACTCACCATGCTTCTGAAGCTATTGGCCGTGAAGTTGCACTTCCTGTTTTACACATGCAACAGATGTTAGGTTTAGCACTTGGCTGTGATCAAAGCTTACTAGGTATGAAACATCACCTTACTAAAGTAGATTTCGTTTAATTAAACGCCATCTACACCCTCCTAGTTCCCACGCTCTGCGTGGTAACCAACACACACTCTTCTAGTTCCCATGCTCTGTATGGGAACTCATATATCACTTAAATGGAATCAAAATGTCTGACTCAATAGAAATAATATCGTGGAATGTCAATGGAATACGTGCTGTAGGTACTAAAGAAGCTCTTAAATGGATAGATGAACGCCAAACAGACATCTTATGCCTCCAAGAGATTAAAGCCCTTGAGAGTCAAATACCAGACTCCCTTTTTGAAAAAGAGTATGTAGAAAGACATGTAAACCCAGCTGAAAAAAAAGGCTATAGTGGAACAGCAACTTTTTCTACAATGACAAGTGACTTTAACTCAACTACAAATCATGTTGATACAATGAATGAAGGTCGTATAGTTGAGACACACTACGATGACATAGTTCTTTTTAATATCTATTTTCCAAATGGTCAAAAAAATGAAGAACGCCTTGAATATAAAATGAAGTTTTATGATGATTTACTAGAGTATTGTGAAAAACTTCGCGAAGAGGGAAAAAGTATCATTATCTGCGGAGATGTTAATACAGCCCATAAAGAGATTGACCTTAAAAACCCAAAAGCAAATTCTAAAACATCTGGTTTTCTCCCAATAGAGAGAGAGTGGATAGATAAACTACTTGATCATGGTTATGTAGATACCTTTAGATATGTAAATGGAGATGAGGCTGATAGATATAGTTGGTGGTCATACCGCTCAAATGCCAGACTCAACAATGTAGGCTGGAGAATAGACTACTTTTTTATTAGTGAAGACCTCTGTGAAAACCTAGAAGATGCTTTTATCCTAGACTATATTACAGGCTCAGACCACTGTCCAGTTGGGATTAGACTCACGGTATAGTAATTTCTTCTAATCTTTTTAAATCTCTTCAAATCCCTAGACACTAGCTGTTTATAGGATTTAATCAACTATAATTATTTTCATATAATTTCAAATATTCTCATATTTGATTAAATCTTACGGACTATACAGGGACTAAAATATTTTTAGTCCCTAGTCCCGCAAAAGGGTAATTATGAAAATGACAGTTTCTCAAAAAAGAACTCCAACAAAAATAGATGGAGTTTTCTATAAAGAGGTTTTTAATGATAAAGGTAAAGCAGTTGATAAAAAATATCTTATCAGATGGATTGATGAGAATGGCAAAAGTAGATTAAAAACAATAGGGAACTACTCTGCTGGTATTAGGGAAAAGTACTGCAAAATTAAGAGAGATGAAATAGTTATGAAAATAAGACTTGGAGAAGAGCTAAGAATTTTATATCTAAATATCATGCACCTAGTAAGTTTCTAGTTATGTCACTTAATATCATTTCATTCATAATCAACCATTTAAAAAATAAAGTGATTATTCAGAAAAGAATTACAATCAAAAAAAACAAGGTGGAGACTTGTACTACCTTGTATTTATTATTTCATTTTTTAGAATTAGTCAGTTTATTTTGATAACCAAGCGAGGCTTATAAATAGATATAATAGAAAAGTTTTTTCTAGATAGATTATCTTACCCAATTTTCATGTTTTATATTTGGCTCTAACTCGATAAGTTTATTAAAAATCGTATCATTACTTACTAATACAGCATTATGATTTATTGTAGTTGCAATAATTAAAAAATCTAAATCATTTTTTTTA
>JAYEJR010000078.1:0-2489 GCA_034660715.1 Campylobacterota bacterium
CCCTATAGAATATAGTATAGTTAATAAATTTTATTTAGATAAGCCATTTAATGTATCAATAATCTCATCCATTTTACTACTTACGCCATTAACAGCATTTGATATATCATTTACTTCATCTGCATTTTTATTTAAGGTACCTGAAGTGTCTGAAATAGACTGAATAAGTACATTTGTAGTAGCAGCTGTTTCAGCAAGAGATTTTTGAGTTCTCTCTGCAAGTTTTCTTACTTCATCAGCAACAACTGCAAATCCTCGTCCATGTTCTCCAGCACGTGCAGCTTCAATAGCAGCATTAAGAGCTAAAAGATTTGTCTGGTCTGCTATGTCACCAATAGTAGTCAATATCTCTTTCGTCTCATTTGCATTGGAGACAAGTTGCTCTAGATTACCAACCATCTCATTTTCAGTTTCAGATACATCATGAATACGACTAACTATATCATTAATACTGTCTTTGAATTCAACTATTGTTGTACTTGTAATATCTTCAATTGTTGTGTTGAGTACTTTTGATGATTCTAAGATTTGTTGATTTGCGTCATCATTTTGTTGTTGCATATCTTCTAATGATTGACCAAGAGTATTTATATTGTTAAGTAAATCAGCCATTTTCGCTTCAACATTTACAGTACTTCTAGTAGAAAATTTTCCATCTGAAAAACTTTGAAGTGTAGATATAGCATTATCTAAATTATCTTCAGACTTATCAAGCATTGTATTCATACTGTTTCTAAGAACATGTACATATGGCGTTTTAGAATCAGACCCTACTCGTGATGAGAAATTTCCTTTGGATACTTTATCTGCTACTAAGACCATTTCTCCAGCAACTTTTGTATCATTTGAAACTAATGATTCATAAGTCGTAACAATAGTATTAAAGTTTATTTCTGCTTCATCAGTAGCATTTTCATTAATTTTAATCTTGTTTCTTTTAAACTCCATCATCTCTATTAGTTGTACTCTTTTTTCATTTAGTTTATTACTAGATCCACTCGAAGAGATGTTTTGAAAAACCATAGCAATACCAATTGTAATAACAGCTAAAACGGTTTGTATAATTGTAGAGTCAGTAAAGAATAGAGAAGTAACTAAAATAGTGGATGCAATAGCTAATATAATATTTTTTAGTAGTAAGTTCATTTATTAATCCTAGTTTAGTGTTTTATATAATGCTTGAGCATCAACAATTTCTTGTTTAGAGGGTTTTCTTCTACAAGACATAAATGTTTTTTGTTTTGTTGCTTCATCATACATAGGGTATACAGTTGCATAAACCCAGTAATACCCACCATTTTTAGTGGCATTTTTTACATAACCATTCCACTCATTTCCACTCTTTACAGTTTCCCACAAATCTTTAAATGCAGTCTTAGGCATATCTGGATGGCGAACTATACTGTGAGGTTGACCAAGCAATTCTTCTAATGTATAACCAGCCACCTTGCAAAAGTCATCATTCGCAAAGAGAATTTTACCTTGTTCATTAGTTTGTGATACTAAAAAATCATCACTCTTTAATACATATTCGTTCATTTTAACCTCATATAAAGTTTAATTTCGAGATTTTATCAAAATAGTAATAAAATGTCTATCTAAAGTACAGAATTCCATAACCCTTTAGGAGTTGTTGAACAGAAAACCTCTCGCCAAATATAGTAACCGGCATAGTAAACTCCACAAACCCCATGCAACACTACTCTTCTAGGAAATGATGAAAATTTGTTTGACTCGTTTCGTGTCTTTTTTTCCGTTTTTTGATGATTTTGAGTCAGATTTAGCAAAAAAAAAGAGCTATAATCATTATCAAAAACTTGCATAATAAAATCAGTGAGTGACACTAAGCCACTCACTAATTCTAAATACGCAATAATCTAAGCAGATAAATTTTCCAATTGATCTAGAATGTCATTATTAGAGATTTTCCCAAACTTTTAGATTTAATCCATATATCCATTTGCTCCACTTAGTGTTGCAAGTAGAGACATAAACATAATCTCTCCAACATTAAACTTTAACTGTTTAAGATGGTTATGAATGTACGGGTCTTAGTCTAATAAAATTATATAGTGTAAATTGTGTGTGAAGTTTATTAAGTTGTGAAGAGGTGCTTCGTCCCAAAAGGGACAAAGACTATTTTGCTAATGCTGCTTTAGAAGCGTCAGCAACTGCACTGAATGCAGCTGCATCATTCATAGCCATATCAGCAAGAATTTTACGGTCAAGTTCGATACCTGATTTATGTACACCATTCATGAAAGTTGAATAGTTCATTCCATTTAAACGAGCCGCTGCATTAATACGGATGATCCATAGTTTACGGAACTCACGTTTTTTCTGCTTACGGTCACGGAATGCGTACATCATTGAGCGTTCTATTTGCTCTTTAGCTTTTCTGAAGTGTTTACGGCGTCCGCTGTAAAAACCTTTCGCTAATTTTAATATCTTTTTGTGTCTTCTTCTACGAACAACACCTGTTTTAACTC
>JAYEJR010000079.1:0-12326 GCA_034660715.1 Campylobacterota bacterium
AATACTTTAAAGACTATTTTCAATTTGGCTTTTATCCATTCTATCTAGAGGATGAAGAGAGTGTTGGAATGAAGCTAACAGAAGCAATTAACAAAACTATCGATGTAGATTTACTGCAACTCTACAACATCGACCCTAAGAAGTTAAGAAACATAAAGAAAATACTTACTCTTTTATGTACATCTGTACCATACAAGCCAAACATAACAACACTCGCTGCATCGGTTGAAGTTGATCCTAAAACACTCTATACCTATCTTGATGCTCTTCAAAAGGGAAGAATTATTAGAATGGTGTTAGCAACTTCACGGGGAGAGTCTATTATTAAAAAACCAGAGAAGATATATCTTGATAATCCAAATATGTTTAATGTTCTTTGTCAAACACCAGACATCGGGACTTTAAGAGAGAGTTTTTTCAGTGGAATAGTCTGCAACACAGAGCATAGCATCACAGCTTCTAAAAAGGGTGATTTTATAGTCGACGATAAGTATACTATTGAAGTTGGAGGGAAGAGTAAGAGCTTTCAACAGATAAAAGATATGGATAACGCTTATGTTGTTGCAGATGATATTGAAGTGGGAAGTGGTAATAAGGTACCGTTGTACCTATTTGGATTTTTGTACTAGACTATAGATTGAAGTTAATTCACTCTTAGAAGATGCTATAGCCGAGATACACTCAAAAGCAGTAGTTAAGGTGTTGAGACCTAAAAGAACTTTTTGGGAAAAAATGACACTTTTAGACTTAATGAAAAGATGCTTATATTAGGGGTTTAAGTGTAGTTTTTAGGTATTTGGAGGATTGTGTTTTGGTGGAGACGTGCGGGATCGAACCGCAGTCCTAAAACTAATTTTCTACGACGTCTACATGCTTAGAAAAGTTGTTAAAGTTTAATTTTGCTTCACACAACTTGCAAGGCTACACAAAACGAGTCTCGGGATTCATACAGAGCTGAGACAGACTCTATATATATCTACATAAGGGTTATACTTCGAGTCCTATTTATCTAGAGTCCATAGGTGAAGCAGCCCGTCCTCTAAGAGGGGGTAAAACTTAAGCTACTGCTAAAGCTGGGCGGTAATTTGTATTGTTTGCATTTAAGCAATTGTGAGCCGTATAACGGAGATGCTCAGTCCGACATGCAATCATAGACTACCAGCTCCAGTCGAAGCCAAGTCGTCCCCATAGTTTTATATAAAAATTATATCAAAAAATGTGTAAATTTCTTACATAGGCTATTTTTTCTTTAGGTAAGGCGGAGATAAACGAAGCGAACTACTGTTCGTGAGTTTGTCGACAACGAAACATAAAGGGAAAAGAGTCAATGGAAGTGGTGGCCAATCTCGGAATCGAACCAAGGACACACTGATTTTCAGTCAGTTGCTCTACCGACTGAGCTAATTGGCCACGGTAAATGTTGTAAATAGTAAAAGTCTTTAAAAGAACGGTGGTGGCCAATCTCGGAATCGAACCAAGGACACACTGATTTTCAGTCAGTTGCTCTACCGACTGAGCTAATTGGCCGTGCTTTTAAAGAGCGAAATTATAGCTTGTAACTACTGAAAGGAAGCTTATGAGAAGATTTTCTTCAGTGCTTTTACTATCGTAGTCTTTTCTAACTCTTTGATTCTTGTTTCTAAGCTCTCTACAGTCTCATCTTTAGTTAGCTCGAGTTTTTCTTGTAAAATGACACTACCTGAATCATATTCACTATCTACCCTGTGAACACTAACACCACTATAGCGTTCAGAGTGCTCTATCACCGCTTCATGTACAAATCTTCCGTACATACCACTTCCACCATGTTTTGGGAGTAGGGAAGGGTGAGAGTTGATTATAGAGAAGTTCTCAGTAAGTAGTGGTGTTATTTTTTTCATGTAGCCAGATAGAAACACGTATTGGCAATTGTGTTCTTTTAAAAGATTATAGATGGTTTTTTCGACACTTTCACATGTTTTATCATTGACTATATGTGACTCTATCCCATATTTTTGTGCTTTTTTTAGAACATTTGCATTTGTATTGTTTGAGATTACAAAAGCTATATTGAGATTTAGTTCTTTTTTTTCAATGGCGTTTACAATGGCATCAAAACCACTTCCGTTATGTGAAGAAAATATTGCTATGTTATTCATTATCTTATCTTTAAGCTAATCAAGGCGAGAAGATTGGAAAGTATGGCAATGATCCAAAAACGCACAATGATTTTGTTTTCAGCCCAGTTTTTCATTTCAAAATGATGATGAATGGGTGCCATTAAAAAGACTCTCTTTTTTCTAATCTTGTAAGATCCGACTTGTAGGATTACAGATAATGTTTCTATAACAAAAATAGAACCTATTAAAAGAAGAAGAATTTCACTTTTACTGATAATAGCTAGATAGCCTAAAAAAGCTCCCACTGTAAGTGAACCACTATCTCCCATAAAAACTTCAGCAGGGTGACAGTTATGCCATAAAAAGCCAGTCAGTGCTCCCATCAAAGCACTAGCTATGATAGAAACTTCTCCAACATTAAAGTTTGGCATCAGTAGATAAGCACTAATTTTTGCATGCCCTGTTATGTATATGATAATACTAAAAGAAGCAAGTGCCACTATTGATGGAACTGTTGCTAGTCCATCAAGTCCATCAGTAAGATTTACCGCGTTTGATGTAGAAACCAATACTAATATCCATAAGAGAATGGAGAATACTCCCATATCAAAGATAGGATTTTTTAAAAAAGGAACATAGAGGTCTGTGTTGAAATCAGCATAGAGACATAAAAAACCACTGATTATAAAAGCAGATACTATTTGTAAAAGAAGTTTAGTTCTTGCTTTTAGTCCAGCTAGATTTTCATTTTTACGTATTTTTGCATAGTCATCTTGAAAACCGATAAGTGAAAATAGAACTAATGTTAAAAGTCCACCGATTGCATACATATTATCAAGTTTAATAGTTAGAAGTGAGGCTATGAGGGTTGCCCCTATAAAAACTATGCCTCCCATAGTTGGTGTTGAAGCTTTCTCTTGATGGCGCTCAGGTGCCCACTCGTTTATAGGCTGTACACTGGAAGTTCTTTGAGCCCAGCGAATGAACTTAGGAAGTAAAAAAAGAGTCAGGAATAGAGCAAGAAAAAATGAAACTCCTGCACGAATAGTGATGTAACCAAGGATGTTTATATCTAAAAAATTATGTAACCAATAAAGCAATATGTTTCCTAATATTTAAAGTTGTTTATAAATTAAAAGTGACATTATAGTACAATAGTAAAACAAATTCATATAATAGGAATAAAATTGAGCAAAAAAGCTATTTTAGTCATAACAGATGGGATAGGTTACTCTAGTAAAGTTGAGCATAATGCATTTTATAATGCAATCAAGCCTACTTATGACAGACTATTTAAAGAGACTCCTCATGCCTTAGTGGACACATTTGGTTTAAGTGTTGGACTCCCTGAGGGCCAGATGGGAAATTCTGAAGTTGGACATATGAGTATCGGTAGTGGTAGAGTTCTCTATCAAGATTTAGTAAAGATATCTTTAGCACTTTCTGAGAACACTTTAGAAAAAAATGAAGAATTAGTAAAACTATTAGGCTCTTCTGAGAGATTACACCTTATAGGTCTGATGAGTGATGGTGGTGTTCACTCTCATATCGATCACTTTATGGGGCTAGCAGATATAGCAGCAAAGAGTGGAAAAAAAGTTTTTCTTCACCTCATAACAGATGGACGTGATGTCTCTCCTACTTCTGCACAAAAGTACATCAAGAAAGTTGAAGAGCATTTAGGTGAAAATGTAACGATAGCAACAGTCTCTGGACGTTTTTATTCTATGGATAGAGACAACAGATGGGAAAGAATCAAACGCGGATATGATGCTATGGTAAATGCAAAACCAAAAAGTGCTTTTGATGCAGCTGCTTATATAGGACACTCTTACTCTTTAGGCGAAACAGATGAGTTTGTTGAACCTACAGCATTTGATGGTTACGATGGGATGAAAGATGGAGATAGCGTTTTAACAGTGAACTTTAGAAGCGATAGAATGCGTGAAATGGTTACTGCTCTAGCATCGGAGGAGTTCACTGGCTTTCCTAGAGAGTCTCTTAAAATTAACCTAGCAACTATAACAGAGTATGACAAGAGCTTTACTTATCCAGTACTTTTTAGAAAAGATGCTCCGAAGAATACTTTAGCTGAGGTTATCTCAAGAGAAGGGCTAAGACAACTGCACACAGCAGAAACTGAAAAATATGCACATGTTACATTCTTTTTAAATGGTGGAATTGATGAGCCATATCAGAATGAGACAAGAGTTTTAGTTCCATCACCTGATGTTAAAACATATGATATGAAACCTGAAATGAGTGCAGACGAAGTTGCAAATGCTGTTCTTTCTGCGATGGATGATGAATATGACTTTATAGTTGTAAACTTTGCTAATGGAGATATGGTCGGTCATACGGGTGATTTTGAAGCTGCAAAAGTTGCTGTAACTACAGTGGATACACAACTAGCTAAGATAATTTCGAAAGCTAAAGAGAAAGAGTATGGACTTGTTCTTACTTCTGACCATGGAAACTGTGAAGAGATGAAAGATGATGAAGGAAATACATTAACAAATCATACTGTTGGCAAGGTTTGGTGTTTTGTAGAGGCAGAGGGTGTCACAAAAGTTGATGCAGGTGGTCTTAATAATATCGCTCCAACTGTTTTAAAACTTATGGGGTTAGATATTCCAGCTGAGATGGATCACAGTTTAATATAAATCAATTAAAAAAGGAAATTTAATATATGAAGTTTAGTGGAAATAATGTTCTTGTTACAGGTTCAAGTCGTGGTATAGGTGCAGAAATAGCAAAAACTTTAGCAGTGTTTGGTTTAAAAGTATGGGTTCACTATAGAAGTGGTGCATCTGAAGCTGATGCTGTAAAAGATGCGATAGAAGCTGCTGGTGGTCGTGCAGCTGTTATTGGTTTTGATGTAAGTGATGAAGCAGCATTTGTTGACGCTATTAAAACTATAGTAGACAGCGATGGTGAACTTTCATACCTTGTAAACAATGCTGGTATTACTAATGACAAACTTGCACTTCGTATGAAAACTGATGATTTTATGTCGGTTATAAACGCGAACTTAACTTCATGTTTTATAGGTTGTAGAGAATCTATGAAAGTTATGCGTAAGAAAAAGTTTGGTTCAGTTGTTAACATCTCTTCTATTATAGGTGAGACAGGAAATGCAGGGCAGACTAACTATGCTGCAAGTAAAGGTGGAGTAAACGCCATGACTAAGAGTTTTGCTCAAGAAGCAGCAACAAGTGGCATCAGATACAATAGTATAACACCAGGTTTTATTGCTACAGAAATGACAGAAGTTTTAGCTGATAATATCAAAGAGGGTATTAATGCAAAAATACCAATGCAAAGAATGGGTAAAGCAAGTGAAGTAGCTGAAGCTACAGCATTTTTACTCTCAGATCATGCAAGTTATATAACAGGTGAAACACTCAAAGTAAATGGTGGAATGAATATGGCATAATGGCTTTTTTTAAGCTAGATTTGTTATAATTACCCGATTAAATTAAAAAAACAGGAGCTATAATGGCACTTATAGATGATATTAAAGAAGTAGTAGTTGAACAACTAAGCGTTAGCGCAGATGAAGTAAAAGACGATGCAAAATTCGTAGAAGATTTAGGTGCTGATAGCCTTGATGTAGTTGAATTAGTAATGGCTTTAGAAGAAAAATTCGATATCGAAATTCCTGATGATGAAGCAGAAAAAATAGCTACAGTAGCTGACGTAGTTGCATACGTAGAAAGCAAATAGTTTAACTTTTATACTAAAGAGATCTTCTCTTTAGTTATAAGTATTTTTAACAGTTAATCTTCAAAGATTAGTTTTTAAAAGTATTTTAATTTTTTATGGAGAATATTCAATGAGAAGAGTAGTTGTAACTGGGTTAGGAATGATAAACTCGGTAGGTAATGATAAAGAAACATCTTTCAAAGCGATTTGTGATGGTGAGTGTGGAATTGATACTATTACGATTTTTGATCCAGAAAACTATGGTGTTAAAATTGCTGGGGAAGTAAAAGATTTTGACCCTTCAACTGTTATGGCTCCAAAAGAAGTAAAAAAAGCAGATAGATTTATTCACCTTGGGCTAAAAGCAGCACAAGAAGCTATGAGTGATGCTGCACTTCCTGAAGATACTGACATGACTCGTTTTGGAATCAGTGCTGGTTCGGGAATAGGTGGACTTCCTTCTATTGAAAAGAATTCTAACATCTTAGAAAATAGAGGGCCACGTAGAATATCTCCATTTTTTATTCCAGGTGCTTTAGTAAATATGCTTGGTGGATTTGTTTCTATTGAGCATGGAACACAAGGACCAAACCTTTCAAGTGTAACAGCTTGTGCTGCAGGTACACATGCGATCAGTGAAGCTGCAAAAACTATTATGTGTAATGGTGCTGAAAAGATGCTTGTTGTATCTGCTGAGTCTGCTATTACAGGTGTTGGTATCGGTGGTTTTGCTGCTATGAAGGCACTTTCTACAAGAAATGATGATCCAAAAACTGCATCTCGTCCTTTTGATAAAGATAGAGATGGTTTTGTTATGGGTGAGGGTGCAGCTGCTCTAGTACTTGAAGAGTATGATTCTGCAGTAGCACGTGGTGCAAAGATATATGGTGAGATTATAGGTTTTGGTGAGAGTGGTGATGCTAACCATATCACAACACCAAGTCTTGATGGTCCTGCTCGCGCAATGAAAGCAGCATATAAAATGGCTGGTGCACCTAAAGTTGATTATGTAAATGCTCATGGAACATCTACACCAATCAATGACAAAAACGAGACCGCAGCAGTAAAAGAACTACTTGGAACTAGTGCTCCTATGAGTTCTATCAAAGGTCAGATAGGTCACTGTCTTGGTGCTGCTGGTGGTATAGAAGCTGTTACTTGTTTAATGGCAATGAGAGATGGAATTATTCCTCCAACGATCAATCATACTACACAAGATGAAAACTGTGACTTAGACTATGTTACTGAAGGTGCTAGAAAAGCAGAACTAAATGTTACAATGAGTAATTCATTTGGTTTTGGTGGAACTAATGGTGTTCTAATCTTTAAAAAAATCTAACTATAAGGATTTAATTTGGCAACATATTTAGATTTTGAACATAAAATTAAATTTATACAAGAAGATATTGTCTCAGCTCAAGTTCGTCACGACTATGCAGCAGTAGAAGAGAACAAAAAAATTCTTGATAAGGAAGTTGAAAAGATATATAAAAATCTTTCAGACTTTCAAAAACTTCAACTAGCCCGTCATTTAGACCGTCCGTATGCTCTTGACTATATAAACATTATTATGAGAGACAAGTATGAGATTCATGGTGATAGACATTTCCGTGATGATGCTGCTATTCTTTGTTATATTGGTTATATCGGTGATGAAAAAGTTATGGTTATTGGTGAACAAAAGGGACGTGGAACTAAAAACAAGTTAAAACGTAACTTTGGTATGCCTCATCCAGAAGGTTATAGAAAAGCACTTCGTGCTGCTCAAATGGCTGAAAAGTTTGGAATTCCAGTACTTATGCTAGTAGACACACCGGGTGCATATCCAGGACTTGGAGCAGAAGAGAGAAACCAATCTGAAGCTATTGCTCGAAACCTTTTAGAGCTTGCTGAGCTTAAAACACCTACTGTATCTATAGTAATAGGTGAGGGTGGTTCAGGTGGAGCACTAGCAATTGGTGTCGCTGATAAGTTTGCAATGATGAGATACTCAGTATTTTCAGTAATCTCTCCAGAGGGCTGTTCTGCTATTTTATGGAATGATCCAGCAAAAGCAGAGTCTGCAACTAATGCTATGAAAATTACAAGTGCTGACCTCAAAGAGTTAGATCTTATTGATGACATTATTGACGAGCCACTTATTGGAGCTCATCGTGAAAAAGATGCAGCTGCTAATGCTATAAGAGAGTACTTTTTATCACAACTAAAAGAACTTCGTACTATGAGTGAAGATGAAAGAATGGAAGCTAGATATGCAAAACTAACTAGTCCTGGTGCATTTAAGGAGTAGCTTCTGGCTCCTCTTCTTTTTGTGCTAATGGATCAAATTTAGGTCTTTTAAGTCTACGTGCTTCACGAGAAAACTTTATCAAATCTTCTACATTATTTAAACTCTCATTACACTCTTTCATACTTAATAGAAAAAGAGCATAAGTAGTCATAACATCACTCATTGCTCTATGATGAGAAGGGTTGGCATTTAGATGATATGTGTCATTGAGATAAGAGAGAGCATATCTATATGAGACTACAGTCCTCTCAGCTAGTGCTAAGGAACAAAGCGATCTATTAAGTAGGGATTCTAAACCAACTTTCTGCATAGATGCTGATATAAAGTTATAATCAAACTTTACATCATGAGCTACAAATACTGCATCTCCTAAAAAAAGTTTAAATTCCCTCATAATTGTTTCAAGGTCTGGAGAATCAAGAGTATCTTCAACTAAGATACCAGTAAGTTCACTAATAATAGGGTTGATAACTTTTGTGTAGACTAGTGACTCGTAAGAGTCAATTATTTTTCCATTTTTAACTTTAACAGCGGCAATTTCAATAATCTGGTGCTTTTCGATTTTAGAACCATTTGTTTCGATATCTACTATACAAAATTCAGCATCTTCAAGTTTAAGATATTTTGTATCAAAGAAAAAATAACCTTGGCGTTTAATGATGTTTAGCCCTTGAGCACGTGAGAGCTCTACAAACATATCAAGGCTCGCATCAATTTGAGACTTTAAGACTTCTAAGGGAAGACCTCTAGTCGCCAAACGAGAGACACTTTTTGCATTTAAAGGAAAGTCTTTATTGAGCATTTTTAATAAAGTCTTTTACTTTTTGAGAGTCTTTTATGCCATGACTTTTTTCAACTCCACTACTAACATCAAGACCATAGAAGTTATACTCTTTCAGCTCTAAGATATTTGAAGAATCAAGTCCCCCCGCCAAAATTATTTTAGAACAATCTATATCTTTAAACCACTCTATATTAAGGCGTTTACCTGCACCACCATAAGATTCACAGTATGCATCTACAAGTCTGTATTCATCTTGATACTTCTGTATATCTGTAAGGTTTTGTGCACGAATAACTTTGATATGTGGCGTTTTAAGCTGACTATAGAGCTCTTGTTTTGGGTTGAAATGAATTTGTGCTAGTGTAGCACCTATGAGTTGACATATAGAGTCGATTGTTAAAGCATCTTCATTAACAAAGAGAGCAACTTTCTCAACAAAAGGAGGGAGTTTTTCTATGATAGATTTAGCTTGCCTAGGAGTTAAGTAACGAGGTGATTTCTCATAAAAGACAAACCCAAGTGCATCTGCACCTGCATCAATAGCAACCATCGCATCTTCATAAGAAGTGATACCGCAGATTTTTGTACGCATTAAACCTGAAGACTCTCTATGGCAGTTTTTCTATTTTCATGCTTAAAAACATAACTACCAGCAACAACAACATCAACACCAACATCTTTGAGTGACTGAATGTTTTTATCACTAACTCCTCCGTCAACTTCTATGAGACAATTAGGATTCAGCTTATTTCTCATTTCGTTAAGTCTTTTTGCCTTAGGAATAACACTCTCTATAAAACTCTGACCACCAAAACCAGGATTTACACTCATAAGTAGTACCATGTCTAAGTCTTTAAGCAGAAACTCAACAGACTCAGGTGGTGTATGAGGATTTAAAACTATCGCTGGTTTGATGCCTAATGAACGAATCTTTTGAATAAGTCTATGAGGATGTTTCTCCTCTTCTATATGAAATGAGATATACTCAGGTTTGAGTGGAGCAAAGAGTTCAACAAAAAAAGTATTGTTCTCAACCATCAAGTGGATATCTAATGGTTTTGTAGCAGCTTTTGCTATAGCAGAGACTACAACGGGCCCGATAGTGAGGTTTGGTACAAAATGACCATCCATAACATCTACATGGACGAAGTCACATCCCCCGTTACAAATCTCTTCTACATCGCATTGAAGGTTTCCAAAATCAGCAGAGAGGACACTTGGAGCTACTTTTATCATTATATGACCTTTTTATATTTTTGAAAGTATAAACGAAAAGAGCTTTTATCTTGTTAAGAAGAAAAGAAACTTATCGTCATTAAAAGATAAATCAACTTGAACACCTTTTTTATCTTGCACTATCTCTAAAAGCGAATCTATACTAGGGTATGTACGTGGAAGAGTGATGTCTACACTTATGTGTTGATCAAGTAGAAGTGTTTTAACTTTTCCACCTACGATATTTACTAGTTCTGCAAGAGTATCAAGTATAAGCTCTAAGTCATCTGTCTCTTCGCCTATTAAAAGTTCACAGGCTTTTTTTGCTATTTGCATTGGAAATACGAGGATAACCATTCCATCCATATCACCATAAAAACCTATAGAACTAGCAATCATCCCATCTTTTACTTGAAATTCAATTTTATCCACTTTTGCTGCTTCTTTAACAGCTTTAGAGTTTGTCATCATCTCTATAGTTCCAACAGTGGCATCTATAAAGTTTGGTAATTCTGTAACGATTACTTTGTTAATAGCACGTTTATTTGTACTGTTGGCAGCACTACTAGCTCCAA
Source organism: Campylobacterota bacterium (assembly GCA_034660715.1). Classification (GTDB taxonomy): domain Bacteria; phylum Campylobacterota; class Campylobacteria; order Campylobacterales; family Sulfurimonadaceae; genus Sulfurimonas. The sequence goes on from JAYEJR010000079.1 coordinate 10,669, forward strand.
GTTCTTCAAGAAGTTCTTTATCCTGCAGGATATCATCCATCTGATCAAAAAACATTATCCCTGAATCCTCAAGGGTATCTTTAAAGTTCTTTGGAGTTTTTTCAAAACTCATGCCTACAAAACATATAGTAGCATTATACTCAGCACCAGAAGAGGATAGTTTAGAGAAGAAATTAAGAGCATGTATATTCATACTAACAACTTTATATGTATCAAAGATAAAGAGTCTAAAACCGACATTTAGGGAGTTGTTATGGTACTCGATGTTAAAGGTATTTCCTATTTCAGCATCTAAAAATGATGAAACAGTATAGATGATAGCATTACCTGTGACACGAGCAGCTACTTTTTGCCCCATTTGGCCAAGAAAAGTTTCAGTGATGATGATGTCATAAGCATTTTCAGCTTTAGATTTTTCTTCAAATTCAGCAAATGATTGAGTTATGATAGGGTTGTGCCCATTATCATGGAGCTCGATGGCCATTGCTGCACGTTGAGACTTGTCTTCACTATAGAGTAAGATGTTTTTGTTTTGATTCTTATAACTGTTTGAGAACAGCATTGCAATATCATGTGTTTTAAAAAGAGAGAAGTTTAAGTCATCTTTATAAAAACGAATGATGGCTTCATACTTCTTAGTATCGTAATCACAAAAGCCAACAGTGGAGTGGTTCGCTGATCGTACTTTTTGGAACATTTTTACAAAAGCATCAAGTCCATTACGATTAAAAAATATAACTTTTTTTAAAGAGACTAAGATAGTGTCAGCGTTTTGATGGATAGTAGCCTCTATATCTTCCATACTCAAAGAGGAAGTGGCAGCAGCTCCATCTAAAAAACCTTGTGGTGTGAAAACACCTATGCCATTTTTAACAACTGCTCTCATGATATCTCCATTAAACTAGAAAAGTCTTCATATATATCGCCTACATAGTCAATTTGAAAATCGATAAAGTCATTTAACTCTGCTTCTATATACTTAGGTTGTGATAGCATATAGAAAAGCAAGAGGTGCATCCATTTTCCAAGGGTGTTAATCGTTTCATCACTAGATGGCTTAAGCCCTGATGCAGATTGGATAACTAGTGATATATTTTGTGGTAGTTCCCACTTTTGTGCGATACTTTCACAGATATCAAAAAGATCTACACCAGCTAATCTTTTTAATATAGTGTTTAAATCAATGGCGTTTACACTTCTTAATGTGTTTACATCATTTAATCTATCACTAAAAAGTGCTTCACTAACAATGATACTGGCAGGAAGAAGAGATACTGCACTCAGCACATCTTTGTCATCAATGCCTAGATGATTGAGAACCTTTTGCCAGTTTATCGAGAGGTCGGCTTGAAGATTATAAAAGAGAGTACGGTTGAGTTTGAAGAGAACCCATTTAGAAGGAGAAAGAAGCGAAGTCATATAGTTATAAACAGCTTGTTGTGAACGGTTTACACCAAGAATTCCAAATATTTGAGAGACTTCTGTAACTTCATTTCTAAAACCATATATAGGTTTGTTGACTAAAACTTTTAAGTAGGTGTTAAGTGCCTTGTCCTCTTTGGCTGCTGTAGCCGCTTTTACGAGGTCACCGTTATTGAGGTGTAAGAGAGTCTCTCTTAAAGCTTTCGGAGCAGGAGGAATTTTAGTGATATAGCTGT
>JAYEJR010000080.1:0-2468 GCA_034660715.1 Campylobacterota bacterium
TGGATATAGAAGAGATAACTACAAATATTGAAGAGTTTACTTTAAACATGCAAGAGAATAGAATGAATCTATCCTATGGTCCAGAACTAGAACCTAGAAGCATTACTATCTCATTTTGGGCGAAGTTGAGTGAGAACTCCGCATCGGATAGGGAGCTCCTTTTTGCTCTTCATGATGGAAGACCCGATTATTTGACAAACAATGCAAACACGACAACAAAGTATGGTATTCAAAAAACAGTGAGTACAGACAGAACAACTGGTGAAGAGTATGCAACGATAGCACTTTATATGAGACTACCCCTTGTAGAAGGCGGGGAGTATCACACTTCGTACTTTATTCAAAATAAAGAGAATATTTTAGAAACAGATAAGTGGCATCATTTTGCATTTACTTATAGTCCCGATATGGATAGCATTAGTTCAAATAGAGGTATTGCCAGGGTGTTCCATGATGGACAAAGCAACATGAGCTTTATCCATAGAACTACCGTTGGGGATGAGGAGTATTACGTAACAAGCGATATGAATGATACTGCTCATAAATCCTATAACGCTCCAACATTTAGCTTTGGAAAATTTAGCGGTTCCATAGATGATTTGAGAATTTACAATAGAGTGTTGAGTTCAGATGAGGTTTTGGAGTTGTCTAAAGTTCGTAAGTAAGAGATTGGATGAATTAGGGGGATAGATAAGTGGGTTTTACAAATAGTGTTAGTATGGTGTTGATTGGTTTAATTTTTAGCGCTTGTGGTGGCGGAGGTGGTGGAGATTCGACTCAAACGCCAACTGAAGTTGATGAGATAAAGACGGGTTATTTTAAGGATAGCGCCGTTTCCGGACTCGACTATAGCTCCTGTAATGAAGCAAAGACGGTTTGCATAGAAAAGATGACTGGAGTCGATGGTGACTTTGAGTACAGAGAGGGCGACACTGCTCGTTTTAAACTTGGGGACTTGGTGATTGCCGAGGGTCCTGCTAAACCACTTCTTATTCCAGCAGACGTAAGTCAAGATGAAGAGAGTTCCAAAAAGTTAGGACAACTTCTTATGACTCTTGATGAGGATAATGATCCATTAACGGGCATTAAAATTCCCTATGCAGTGAATCAAAACGCCAAAGATATTGTTTTTGAACCGGATGCTGATTTTTATGCTTTGACTCAAGACGATGTAAAACTACAAGAGCTTGTAAACGGTGTAAATGGCGAAGAGAAAACTTTGGTCTCAGAAGTTGAAGTTGAGGAGCATTTAGAACTTTCTGCTAGGTTAAGATTGATGAGAGAATTTTCTGATCCCATAAAACATTACCTTGGTGATAAATATTACAAAGAAGATAGTAAATTTAATGTAGATATTTTGAACATTAGTCCTAAGCGAAGACTGCTTCTAGGGATATGGAATGAGAAAAAAATGGCACTTCTCTCCGAATCAAAGAAGTTTAGTGACCAAACTACTGCCGATGAGAAAAAAAGGGCAGAGTTGATGTATGCTATCTCGGTCGCTAAAGGTATAGCTGATAGTGCCATAATGATAGTTGATCTCAAGAAGGTTGATTTAGGGGACTTAGGGGTTACTGGGATTCAAATAGTGGGTACGGTTGCATCTTTGGAGATGAATGGTAACGCACTTTCAAGTGGTGTAGATATAGGCGTTGAATCAGATGTATTTAAAGGTGTTCTCGGTGGTGTTGTTGGAGGACTTGAGAATTCAAATGGTGGATTTAATGGTTTTGTTCGAGGTGGAGCAAAAGATCTAATAGGGGCAGGGTTAGGATACAGTGGCGCACCCGATGTTTTTAAAGGGGCATTAGAAGCGGGTTGGCCTATGGTTGATACTATTTGGGAAAATATGGATACCCACGGAATGAAAATAGGTTTACAAAATCTTAAAAATTTAGATTTTGATACTCTTAATAATCTTGATATTAATCAGTTATCTTTAATCGCTGATGGTATAGAAAAATCTTTACAAATTGCCGTAAACTTAAGTGCTGCAAATCAAGTGACTGATAGTCGAAATATGGAACTCACTGTCATGGCGGCAATAGAGTATCTCGAAGCTTTTTATAAATCTGCCGGGGATGCACAGTATATGTCAGATGAATATGATTTACCTATTCGTATAGATGCAGCTTATAAACTTTTAAACAATCGCTTAGTAGCGGACGGAAGTTGGTGGGATTATGTTTTTAGAGATGATGGAGATGTAATTATAGATAAAACACTATTTTTAGAATATGTTAGTAGCTCTTTATCTGCCATAAGCCTTTCAACTAAAACATATATTCAACAACTCTCTCCATCCGTAACAGATGCAGAAGCTATTTTAACTCCACTACCTCAAAAAGTTTGTAATGGAGTGACATTTGAGCTAAGAGCTACAACGGATAAAGGGTTCGAGCAAGATCCAAACGACTTGTCAAATATACTCTGGCAAACGCCATCGGAAGTTACTAGCGAAGTTTCTG
>JAYEJR010000081.1:0-2443 GCA_034660715.1 Campylobacterota bacterium
AAACGATTCTACTTCTATAGTAGAACCATCAGCTTCAACAACTGATGTAATTATAGCACAAAATGAGATAGAAGACAATACTATTACCAAAGCTAGAAGAACTGGTCATAGTAGTCAAAGGTGGGCTGACAAGGATGAAAAAATACTATTGAAAGCACTTGAAGAAGGAAAAACATTATCAGAAATTAAACTACTAATACATAATCGCACAGATAATGCCCTAATAAGAAGAGCACTAAAGTTTGATTTTGGTAGCAATAAGAAAGATAATGATATTTGTTTTAGTCCCAATATTAAACGAAGAAATAGAACAGCAAAAGTAGATATAACTCATGAATGTATAGACACTCAAGAGATAAATGAAGTACTTGATACTGTTCCAGAGGTTCGTACAGTGGAGCAATTTATAGATACAACTGACTTGCAATCTATACTTCACAAGATAATAGATATGAGTATATCAGATAAAGAAATCATTTACAATGTAATTGATGCAACTAGGAGGGTACCAGCATGAGTATTTCAAATTCACAACTTTTAATACCAGCAATAACAAACAGTGGGGATAACTTCCCTGCTGAACTTAAAATGTCCAAGTTGACATTTGAGTGGCTGTTATGTTCAGAACACAAAACACACCCCACAGCAGCGTTAGCAACTCTATTTACAATTGCAAGTGCAATAACTTCGAGGACTTTTTATACTGAAACTGGTGCATCTACAACACTCTATCAAATTTTAATAGCTAAAACTGGTGCAGGTAAAAATATCACAACTAATGCTCCTATCAAGGTGTTAGATACAATAGCTAGATCTATACTTATAATATCTTCTAAAATCTCAAGTATTGGGGCACTAGATGATGTATTTAAAGAACAAAATGTAGCTATACAAGTTGTTGATGAGTTCGGAGATCACCTTGGAAGTATGATGAATGATAAAGGGGGCTATTTAAAGTCATTGGCAGCTAAAATAAAGAATCTATACTCATCAACTAATGGAACTTATGAGTCAGGAAGATACTCAAGCTCAGGTGGCAAAACAAAAACCAATGAACCTTGGTCAATAAATAGACCTTGTTTTGGATTAACTGGTATCACCACAAAAACACAACTCTTTAATCAGCTTACAGAGGATATGCTCCATGATGGTTTTTTAAATAGATTTATTATACTTGATGGAGATAGTATTAGTCCAATATTTCAACAACAAGTTTCTAGCGGTGTTCCTAAGCAACTAGTAGAGCATTTAGAGGTATTACCAAAGAACAATTTAATAAACAATGATTCATCACAAGTTGTAGCTGTGCCACTTTCTGTAAAAGCAAGAGCATACTATCATAAGTATATTGGGGATGCGGATATCCCAGATACTGATATTTATAGATACTGTTTAGATGATGAATCTGAAATAAAAAGAGCTATATCTGTAAGATGGAGAGAAAACACAATCAGACTAGCAACATCACTTACCGCTTTCTAACAGCTTGATGAAGTCTCACTTGAGGTTTTGCAATGGTGCTATAAACTTGTAAAAAATTCAAGTTTAAGTTTTATTGCTTCATTTGAAAATGGGTCATCTACTACAAAGTATGAGATACTGAAAAACAAAGCTATATCTTGGTTCAAAAAGCAAGAAAAAGATAAGTATATACCTCTTACATATCTTGCACAAAGTGCTAGACCATTTTCGGCACTAAAGAGTAAAGAGAGAAGAGAGTTACTAGATGATTTAATTGAATCATAAATTATAGAGATGAAAACTAATAAATCAAGTAATACTACTGAATATTTATTTAAACTTTTAGCGAGTTAGACAAATTAGACATATACTCTCTGTGTAAATATGTAGAGAGTATATTTAATTAACAATTTTATCATTCATATAATTTAGTACCATCACTATAAATATTATTTAATATAATAATACTATTATTTTAGAGTAAATTGAATCAGTTTGACTTTCAGTCTATAGTGGTTTAGTTCTAATCTTCTTGTGTTGATACAAAATTCATTAAGTCATATAATGAATCTACTATACCCTTTTGAAAATCAATATCTTTTATATATTTATACTGGATTTTATTTTTTTCATCTTTAATTATTTTATATAGTTTAATATGTGTTGTTTTTAATTTTGATTTTGTAAAGTGTGTTGTAATAGATACACCATACATATATCCTTTGTACATACCTCTATAATAATGTACTGTAGACTTATTATGTTCATTAATTAGTTTCTTGCATCTGCTTTTACAATAGTTGTTAATATCATTTAAATCATTTAATAGTAAGTATCTCATTTTGATATATTACTATAAATATTTTGTTTATATTGATTTCATTGCAGAATGCAATATTAATATAAAAACTTATTTCCTTGTAATTTCTCAATCTTTTTATAAATTACTTTTTCATTTGTAGTTATTGGATATTTTTTATTC
>JAYEJR010000082.1:0-2434 GCA_034660715.1 Campylobacterota bacterium
CATAGAAGCACAAAAGACTTTTACAGCTGCTATAAGTGCATCAAATGAGACCATAGATGTTGAGATTATAGAAGATGAATACGAAACATTAAAAAAGTTATATCCTAATGCAAGTGATGATAAAATTCAACAAATTATGGATATGATGAAACTAGAGTTGTAAGAGCACTTTACTTCTAATATCTTCAAAAGTTAAATCAATTCTGTTATTTTCACTTAGATAAACCGCTTCATCATCTTTAGGTTCTTTTTTTAATTTGATAAAGTTGACAATATCATCAACTGAAATTATTTTGCTATCTATACTAGAAAACAAGTTTATTACTTCATCTTGAGTCAGTACATTATGTTCTAAAATAGCACCAAAATCAAAAAGATCTCTTGATTTATCTCTCATAATCAAAGCAACTATTTTTAATTTAGCAATTGATTTTAGATCAAGAATTTTTAACTTTGAATTTTCGAAACTACTCAATGTAGCTTGAGATAATATCTCTTTTTGTATTGGTCTATTAGCTTGAAAGAATTCTAACTTTACATTGTCTAACACAAACTTTATCATATACTCATCAGGGAACAATCCTGCCATTCTAAGAGCTGTTACATTTTCATCCTGTAACTTTGTGCCTCCAAGTAGACTCACACTAGTAACAATAGCCTTATGATTCAATGTTCTAGAGGATACGATGTCTATATCTTCAGAAACTCGATGGTTTAAATAATACGCAAGAGCTGTACCTCCAGTGAAGTACAGCTCATTGTTAAATATTTCATTGTTACAAATTTTATCTAATGCTTTTTGGACGTTAGCAGTCATTTATAACACCTAGTAGTTGTTTATACATCTCATTTTTATTATAGCTACCGCTTAATGGAATATCCATCCCACTCGTTGATATATATCCTTTTACATACATTTTTTTATATTTGTCGTTTAGTACGCTTTTAACTAAGTTCTTTCCATACTCATGGCATAGACTTTTGATGTCATTTTCATCCATACCTGACAAGTAATTACTAATAATTGAATAAACTTTTTGCTTACTTGCCTGATTTGTTTGCCAAAAAAGATTACGAGAATACCTTGTAGGATCAAATATAACTATATCATTAACATCAACAGCATTTATTTTTTCCTTTGTTTCATCATAATCCAAAGACTCTAATAGGTTATACAGTCTTTGTCTACTCTTTTTCCAGTCTCGTAAAGTTCTGTCTGGTACATCTAACAATTTACTAATTTGTTGTTGAGTCATAGTTATACCTTTTTATCTTAAAGATATTATAGGCGATTATCGCCTATTTGTCAATATTGATTTTTAGAATAGGCAATAACCATATTTGCTATTAAGTCGGAGATGTTAAATAGTTTTATTATAGCCTGTAAAATTTTGCTATATTTGATACATAATAACAAAAAATATGTTATCATTTGATGATAACTAAAGGACAAGATTGAATGATTTAGAAAATTTACTTAATTTACATGGTGAAGTCTTTCCTATGGATAATGGGTACTGGATTAAGTTTGAAGCATATCAAGTGGAAGTTAGTAAGTCTGTTCCTCATGGAGTAAGATACTCGCTAACTTTACATGATAAAAACAATCATAGAGTCATAGGTTATGACAATGCACATAGCTTTAAGTCCTCTAAGAAATACAGTGCTAAAAAAGAGTCATATGACCATATTCACAAAAAGATGGATATCGTAGCTTATGAATTTGAATCTGCTTCACAACTACTTGAAGATTTTTGGAAAAGTGTAGATTACTATATGGAGAATAACTAATGAAAATGAAAACTATAAGAGTTGGCATTATGTCAACGCAACAGTACAGGCAACGAACTATAGATATAGCTAAGGGTGTTTATAAACCTAAAAAAGATGAACCCAAGGTTTGGTTCGAGTCAGTGAAATCTATGGCTCAGATACTCTCTAATGAGAACCAAGACCTACTGCAAGTGATACTAGACAATCATCCAAAGTCACTTAAAGAACTCCAAGAGCTTACAGGTCGTGCAAAATCAAATCTATCACGAACACTAAAAACACTTGAAAGGTATGGTATAGTTGAACTACACAAGCAAAACAATGCATTAGTTCCAGAGGTTAAAGCAACTCAGTTTAAAGTTGAGTTCGGACTTGAAGCAGCATAAAAATAAATTAGAAGAAAATAACAGTATTAATCTTTTTTAAAGACTAGACAACCTACAAAAAATTCCTCAGAACAGATGGATGAATTATCCATAATCCATTAGGTGTATTTCTTATAAGTACCCCACCACTATTATCCATGTAGCTTATATAACTGACATTACGCACCTTTAACAAGCCTTAAGCCTCTGTAATTCCATATATGAAATTTGGTTAGCTTTAATCAGTAGCTTCGTTCTAAGTGCGAAATGGTTTATATGGTGTTTTATTTTTAGCT
>JAYEJR010000083.1:0-12093 GCA_034660715.1 Campylobacterota bacterium
GAGAAGTCATCTTCTAAAAGAGCAACTTCAAAACTAGCACCCATTTTAAACGATGAGTACTGTTTGAAGTTTATAAGTTTTGTTTTCATTACTCGATAAAGCTAGGCATGAGGTTGAAGATATTTGTCGCAAAGTCAGTCATTTCATTAAGCATCCAAGGCATAGTTAGAACTATGACTATAACAACACCGATGATTTTAGGAATGAAAGAGAGGGTCATCTCATTGATCTGTGTAGTTGCTTGAAATATTGAAACTGCAAGACCTAAAAGCATTCCAGTTAGCAGTCCAGGAAGTGCTAGCATGAGAGCTATTTTAAAAGTCTCAACACCAAGTGCTACTAGCTTTGCTTCCATCTATGAGTTCCTAAGCTCAGTATATTCAGTAGGAATCAGATAATCTTTTACAGCAACAGGTTGGTCGTAAAATCCATGCTTGTATCCAAGCTCATAGAGTTTATCAATAGCACGGTATTGTAAGTCGCTAAGAGTTATCGACTCATCATTTGCATAGAGTTCAAGATACTTATCAAGTGTAGCAGCATCTATGCGAACAAGGTCACGCTCGATAAGCATCTTAGAGAGTCTATCTTTGTGATCACGTGCTACCTGAACTGCTTTTGTAAGTGTTGCCTCATACTCTATAGCTTTAGTGATAGGAAGAGATCGACGAATAGCCATACCACCTAAAGGAAGAGGTAAGTCTTTCCCTGCCAACTCTTGCCATATATCCCACATCTCACGTTCAACTTCAAGTGAATCCGCATAAGTTAAAATAGACTCATGGATTAAAACACCAGCATGAACAGTCCCATCTATAACAGCCTGTTCTATCTCTAAGAAGTTCATATAAGTGATGCGAGCTTCAGGATAAGCTATACGAAAAAGCATAGCGTTTGTTGTGTGTTCACCGCTCAGAGCTACTTTGAAGTTTCTCTTGAGTTTTTCACCTTTTCGTTTGATGAGTTTAGGACCATATCCCTCACCAAAACTTACAGCAGTACGAAGAGGTGCGTATTCACTTTTTATGTGAGGATAGAGTGCAAAACTGATAGCAACGATGTCATAAACGCCATTAAGAGCGTCTTCATTAAGTGTTTGAATATCTTTAGCAATGTTATCAAACGCCGTATCTTTCATATCTACCCAGCCAAATTTAATGGCATAGTACATAAAAATATCATCAGCATCTGGAGAGTGAGCAATAAGTGTTTTTTTCATAAAATGATTTTAACGAAAAAGGGATAAATATTTACACAAAGTAGGTAATAATCTTCAAACAAAAAGAAATTATGAGAAAAAGTATGTCAATTTGCCATATTTCATATATACTCTCAAAAAAATATCTATAATTACTCAAATTTAAAATAAGTGAGCCCAACATGGACGCAAACAAACAAAAATCATTAGACTTAGCGATGAAGCAAATTGACAAAGCTTTCGGTAAAGGTGCATTGATGCGTCTTGGCGATAAAAACATAGAACCGATCAAAGCAATTAGTACAGGTTCAATAGGACTTGACCTAGCACTTGGAATAGGTGGTGTACCTCAAGGACGTGTTGTTGAAGTATATGGTCCGGAGTCATCAGGTAAAACAACTTTAGCACTTCAGATTACAGCAGAGTGTCAAAAAGATGGTGGGGTATGTGCTTTTATTGATGCTGAGCATGCACTAGATGTTGTATATGCAAAAAACCTTGGTGTAGATGTTGAAAACCTTTTAGTATCTCAACCAGATTATGGTGAGCAAGCACTTGATATTGTTGAAACAGTTGCTAGAAGTGGTGCAGTTGATTTAATCGTTGTCGATTCAGTTGCAGCACTTACTCCAAAAGTTGAGCTTGAGGGTGAGATGACAGATCAACAAGTTGGTGTACAAGCTCGTTTAATGTCAAAAGCATTGAGAAAACTAACTGGTGTTCTTTCAAAAATGAACTGTACGGTTATATTTATCAACCAGATTCGTATGAAGATTGGTATGATGGGTTATGGTTCTCCTGAAACAACAACAGGTGGAAATGCACTGAAGTTTTACTCTTCAGTTCGTATCGATGTTCGTCGAATTGCTTCACTTAAGCAGGGTGAGAGCCAGATTGGTAACCGTGTAAAAGCAAAAGTTATTAAAAACAAAGTTGCACCACCATTTCGTCAAGCAGAGTTTGATATCATGTTTGGAGAGGGAATATCTAAGCAGGGTGAACTTGTGGATTATGGTGTTAAACTAGACATCATTGATAAGGCTGGTGCATGGTTTGCATACGAAGATGGTAAACTTGGTCAGGGTCGTGAAAATGTTAAACAGAAGTTCAAAGATGAACCAGAATTGGCAAAAGAGATAGAAGAGAAGATAAAAGTTGCGATGGGTATAAGTGATGTAAATGTAATGGAAGCTGCAGAAGTCGCTGAAGCAGATGTTTAAAACTTTATAACCTTAGATTTAGTGAAATTTTGCTAATATACTTGCAATAATTAAAACTTTTAAAAAGGTAAATATATGTACATAGAAAATGTAAGTGCGATAGAAGTAATGGATTCTCGTGGTAATCCAACAGTTAAAGCTACAGTTGAGTTAAGTGATGGAACAGTTGAGAGTGCTATCGTACCTTCAGGTGCAAGTACTGGTAAACGTGAAGCTTTAGAGCTTCGTGATGGTGACGAGCGTTATATGGGTAAGGGTGTTTTAAAAGCAGTTTCTCATGTAAATAATGAAATTTCTGATGCTCTTATCGGTCAATCTCCATTTAATCAAGCTACAGTTGATGCTATCATGAAAGAGATAGATGGAACTGAGAACTACGGTAACCTTGGAGCAAATGCTGTTCTTGGTGTTTCTATGGCAGTAGCCCGTGCAGCTGCAAGAAGTCTTGGTATGCCACTTTATCGCTACCTTGGTGGTTCAAATGCTATGACTATTCCTACACCAATGTTAAACATCATTAACGGTGGTTCTCATGCTGATAATTCAGTTGATTTTCAAGAGTATATGATCGTTCCTGTAGGTTTTGAAGATTTTGCTGAAGGTCTTCGTGCATCTGCTGAAGTTTATCACAATCTAAAAGCTATTTTAAAAGCTAAAAAGCATAACACTGCATTAGGTGATGAGGGCGGTTTCGCTCCAGACTTATCTTCAAACGAAGAGCCTATTCAAGTTATTATGGAAGCGATAGAAAAAGCTGGTTACAAACCAGGTGAGCAAATTGGAATTGCTTTAGATGTTGCTGCATCTGAGATTCTTGCTGAGGGTGGTGGTTACAGACTAGAGTCTGAAAACCGTACAATCACTTCTGCTGAATTAGTAGATTATTATGTTGATTTATGTGCTAAATACCCTATCGTTTCTATCGAAGATGGTCTTAATGAAGACGATTGGGAAGGTTTCGCTCTTATGACTGAAAAGCTTGGAGATAGACTACAGATTGTAGGTGATGATCTTTTTGTTACAAACGCTAACATTCTTGCTCGTGGAATTAACGAAGGTATCGCTAACTCTATTCTTATCAAACCTAACCAAATAGGTTCAGTTTCTGAAACTATGTTAACGGTAAGACTTGCTCAACGTAATGGTTATACTTGTGTTATGAGTCACCGTTCAGGTGAGAGTGAAGATGCGTTTATCGCTGACTTTGCTGTAGCACTTAACTGTGGTCAAATCAAAACAGGCTCTACTGCACGTGGTGAGAGAACTGCTAAATACAACCGATTACTTGAGATAGAAAACGAAGTTGTATATGGTGAGTACTTAGGTTCTGCTCTTTTTAACTAAGTAATAATTTATGCAAAATGAAGAGCTTTTTGAGGAGATAGATACTACCCAGAGTATTACTCAGGAGTACTTAGGTCTATCTCTATCAAAGTTCTTTCTTCTTATAGCCCTTGTAGTAATTCTAGGTGTTTACCTAGGAATTTTACTTTATGGCACAAATTCCCTCGAAATTCTTTTTGGTCTACAAGAGTATGATGCTTATCTGCAAGATGAAGTGAGTCGTCTTAAACTTGAAAACGCAGAACTTCAGCGTGAGTACTTTGAACTCAAAGAGATAAGTGCACAGTAACCTTATAAATCTGTTATAATACTTCATTAAAACATCAGGACAGACTTACATGAAAAAAATATTTATACTCTTTTTGTTTATGATAGTTTCATTAAGTGCTCGAGAAAATCCTTTTTTCCCATCTGTTGGCGAAGCAGACATAACCCATACTTCTAATGAAGTCTCAAACCTACAGCCTCTTAAACGTGCAGCTATTACACTTCCCTCAACTTCAAGAACTATTGAGAGTGTAACTGTAAAATATAAAAATCTTGATGGGTCTATTCATAATAAAACGATTGAGTTGGGGAATGCAGTTGATTGGCATTTACCAGTGTTTATTTCTCAAAATATTGGGGGAGCACAAAGTGAACCTAAAGTTTCAAAAAAAGAGAGTTATAAAAAAATAGCTGGATTGAAGTTTATCTCTTTATATGAGGCGAAAAAGTCTTTGAAGATTTTAACTAAAGATAAGATGATAAGAAACTTTTTGCTTACTAAACCACATAGAATAGTTTGTGACTTTAAACGCGACATAGACATTAGAAGTTATGAGAAAACTATAAAAACTAAGAGTGTTATAACAAAGGTAAGACTAGGAAACCATAAGGGTTACTATAGAGTTGTTATAGAGCTTGATGGGTATTATAGGTACAAAGTTCAAGAGCTTAATAATGGGTACAAGTTTAACTTTCTATAGATAAGACTCTACTTACTTAGAACTCGTACACTCTTTACATAAGCCTTTATATATCACATCCATAATACGATACCCTTCTATCTTTACAGCTTCCACATCTTTAATACATTCAATCGAATTACACGCATTACAGATGAAGTGAGAATGTGGTGAGCTTTGAAGTTCATAGTATCTTTTTTTGTCATTAGATTCAAAGCTATTTACTATATTGCTACTTTCAAACTTTGATATATTTCTATAAAATGTGGCTTTATCCATATTTATTTTATTTTTTATATCTTCAAAAGAGACTGGCCTATTTTCCTGTATGAGTATCTCAAGAAGTTCTTTACGGGCGGCTGTAAGCTTTAGGTTGTTCTCTTCAATAATATTATCTATTTGCATAAGCGAATATTATCATACATATTCTTTACACTATCTTATTATTTTGCGACTGAGTTGCAATAATAATCAGAGAAGTGTGATTACTTAAAAATACCAGTTACTATTTTATGAATAGCCGACTTTTTTTTCTCTTCAAGTATAAATGTAGCACTAGGTTTTACATTAAGTTCTTTTATTTTGTCACTAAGATAGCTTGAGGCTATTTTCATATACTTCGCTTCAAAGTTATTCATAGTCTAGGATTCTCTCTATTTCATGCATTGAGTGATCATTTTTGAGACTAAACTTTATCTCTATACGTCTAGAAGCATATTTGTTCTCTTTTCCATTTTCATAGTAGATAGTGTCAAGATAAGAGCGACCACTGGCAACTAAAAGAGGTTTGATATTATTGCGTTTTGTAAACTCTAATGTGAGTAGGTAGTTCATAACCGCATAAGCTCTCTGTTGAGAAAGATTTAGGTTGAGTAGATAACCTCCATCACTGTCCGTATGCCCTTCGATAACTATGCGTTCAAGATGTTCTTTTATATTGCGATTTGAAGTAAGGGCACCTATGTAGTTGATAAAGACTTTTTTGAGCTCCACTTTTGATGCCTCTTTGAGTTTAGCACTTCCTTTATCAAAGAGTATGTTAGATGATAAACGTAGACTTCCACTCTGGGCATCAATTTCTACATTCTTTCCTAGGCTCTGTTTTAGCTCTGCGATAACACGAATTTTAATACCTGTGAGACTTTTAATCTTTGCTTTTTGGCTTTGAAGTTTTGCTATGAGAGCATCATACTTAGTCTCTTTTGCTTCTATAGTTCTAAGGAGTGTTAAAAGTTCTTGATCTTTGAGCTGTAGTGTATCTTCTTTTGCTGTAAGTGTATTTGAGAGTATCAAGACTTTACTTTCGTAGTCTTGTATTTTGATATTTTGTTCACTCATTGTGGCGTTTGATTCATCAAGTAGGTTTTGCATTATGATGATTTTATCATTAAACAAGTCTATCTTCATGTTTTGTGAGAGAAGTATATTATTTAGATTGACTAGTTCGTCAGTTTTAAGTTTAAGTGCATCGCTACTAATAAGTAGCTCATCTTTAGTGGCGTTTAACTCAGCCGATCTTAGTGCGAGTAGTTTTTTGAGCTTTTGTACTTCACTGTCTCGAAGCAGTAGTAAACTTAGAGAGTTTTCTAGTGAGTTCTCTTTTGAATCAAGGTTTGATTTTAAAACGGTTGACTTGACTACGATAGCTCCGATAAGAAGTATAAAAACAAAAAGAAGTCCAGCCATTAAGTCTGCATAGGAGAGCCAAAAGTTAGTATCTTCGTTTTTGTTGTCTTTATAAAACATATCTATCTCTAGTTGATTTTCACATGGTTAGCAACCATGTTGTGATACTTAGCGATAGAGTCTTGTACTTCACGACTCTCGACACTCACATGTGTTGCAAAGTCAGCCAGTTTGATAACTATGTCACCTATCTCTGTATCTATTTTGTCAAATGTTCTGTTTAAAGAGTTGTTGAGTTGAGCACTAAAGACTTTAGTTGTTTTTTCAAAAGACTTAGTTGCTACAGTGAAGTCTACGAGAGCTTTGTTGATGTTGTTTTGTGCTTGTATAGCAGTTGTACTTCTATCCATCTCTTTAAGTGAAGTTCTAAGCTCAACCGATACACTCTCTAGGTTTGTGGCAAGAGAAGTGAAGTTAGTGTTTGTTTCTCTCATGATAGACTCAAAACTTGCGATATGTTGCTCATTTAGAGTACGAACGAAGTTAAGATTAAAAGTCTCTTTTAGAGCTCCGATAAATCTATTCTCTTTGATATCGTACTGAGTATATTTATATATAAGGAGTTCTTCTTTTGACCAAATGGAGTTTGCAAAGTCTTCTTTGATACTTGAGAAGTAGACACCTATTTTACTAAGACCACGTTTCTCAAAGTAAGTCCAGATAAGTGAAAGCAGGATTCCATATATAGAAGCAAAAAAAGCTGACCCAACACCACTTAGTAGAAGCGATATTTCGCGATCAAGTGCTTGTGTATCAGTAACAGAAAAGTCAGGCATAGAGAGTGCTATGGCTACAAATGTACCAAGTATTCCTAGCATAGGAAATGTTGATGATGCAACTGAGACATAGTTGTCATTTCTTACATCAGCATAATACTTATTTAAAAAGGGTTCAACCTCCAAGATGGACTTTGTCTCTTCCTCTATTGTTAGGGCACTCGAATCGAGCTCTTTTTGTAGATTTGCTTCAAGATGTTTATATGATGAACGCATCTTACAAACTGAGTAGTTCGCATTATGTCTAGTAAAGAGTAAAAAGATAAAAAGGATAAAACCTATTACTCCAAGGGAGTGAATAGGAACATGAAGAGGTATAATCTCTAGATATCCCAGTATCATTGCTACAAAGAAAAGTATTGGGATAAGTGAGATTACTATAAAGTTTGCAGAGCATAAAGCACTGCTTTGTTTTACTGGCATTGTCTGTCCTAGTATAATTTTATATTTTAGTTATTTATATAAATTATTTACTAGCAATAAGAGTGCCATCCTTTTTCCAGAACTGAACACCACCCATAATTTTTCCATTTGAATAGATTGCTTTTGCAGAGATTTGACCATTTGGATACCACTCTTTAAAGATACCTTCTTTGATACCTTTCTTGTATGATGAGAGGGATTTTAATTTACCATTATCATGCCAAGTTCTTGATTCACCATCTTGAAGATTGTTTTTATAGTAAGCTGAACTTTTCTTTTTACCATTTGCATACCATGCTGAAACTTCGCCCTCTTGTTTACCATCACGATAGTAAGCAACAATAGACTTTTTACCATTTGAGTAAGAGCCTATATATTCTCCATCTTGCTTTCCTTTTCTAAAATAAGCGATAGTCTTAATAGTGGCATTTTCTCTCCATTCTGTGAGCCTTCCATCTATTTGACCTTTGTGGTAAGGAACTATTTTTTTTGTTTTTCCATTTTTGAAAAAAGAGTAAGCATCTCCTGTAAATGGCTCATTTGGTGAGACTTCGTAAGTTATATCCCCTGATTGTTTTAGCATACTTGCATCGATATTTTTTGCATTTAGGTTTAAACCTAAAGTAATGATAATAAACGTTAATAAAAGACTATTGTTCATATGTTTTCCCCTTGTGATATGATTACTTCTAAGAATAACAGTTTCTTCTCTCTCTACTCCTTTATTGCTTTATTATTATTATTATTTATGAGTAGGTTGTGTAGATTTGTAAAGATAAATACTATATATATAAATATTAAATATAATTGGTATGTTTTTATAGAGATTGATATAAAATGAAATACTATCTACATAAAGGGGGAAAGGGCATGAAGTTATTAGATATTTTTAGTAAATTTTCGATCTTACTTATATTGGTTATATTAATAATTGGGGTTAATAAACTGATAAATATAGACAAAACAGAGTCAAAGTTTTATGAGTATAACAATATGAAAATAAATCTTGCACAGGTAAAGGTAATTCGTCCACGTTTAGATTACATTATCACATACAAAGAGGATGCAAATATAGATATATTTCGTAAATACTCTACAAGTTTAAATACCAAAGAGATAGAAAATATCAAAGGGTTTTTAGAACTTGCCTCAAAAAGTGAGTTCTACAATATAGAAATAGTAACATACATGATGTTTGATAAGCAAAAAGTAGAGCTTTATCACTCGCCTCGTTATATAAAACACCCTGAGACTTATAGTGTTAACGAAGACCTGCTCTCTCAGCTAAGTGCTTATGGTTTGGATGGTTTACAGTACAACAATCTCATGAAACTCAAAGATATTGTTTATGACGATGTTAACAAGTTTTTAGATGATGTTGTGTCGTATGCAAAACTTAAAAAATCAAACTGGTCAAAAGAGAACATTCCAAAACTTGGACTTGGTTCAAACGCTAACAAGTTCATGAAAAATATTGATACTAAAATTGCTGAAAAAAGTATTAGTGAAGATGATATTAAGAAGATTTTAGAGCAGATGAAAGAGTCACATGAAGCATACATGGACATAAAATAATGGCAGAAAAACCAGAACTTAAAATAAACAACATCGCTGGAGTCCTAGCGAAGATGTTTTTGAGTAACCCTCTGACTGCTATCCTTGCTTTTGCTATTCTCTCTTTAGGATACATTTCACTTGAAGTGATGCCTCGTGAGGAAGATCCTCAGATCGCTGTAAGTGGTGGATCTATCATCATCCCTATGCCTGGTGCGTCACCTGATGAAGTGAACAACGCTGTTCTTAAACCACTTGAACGTCGTATAAGTGAGATCAAGGGTATCAAAGATATCTACTCTACTGCGATGCACAATGTAGGAATGCTAAATGTGCAGTATAAAATAGGCGAAGATAGAGAGAGCTCTAACTTAAAACTTTATGATAAAGTTATGCAGAACATGGACTCCATTCCTGGTGGAGCTATGATGCCTATGGTTAAGCCCTTTGACATAGATATCGATGTACCTATCGTGACAGTGGCGTTTTATAAGAAAGAAGATTTAGGAATAGATCATATAAAACTTTATAAGCAGATAAAAGATATCCAGCAAGATATAAATGCCATTCAAGATATTTCAAAAACAACTCTCAAAGGTGCCAAGAAACCACAGTTTAATGTTCTTCTCGATTTGGATAAACTCTCCGCTTATCACATCTCTATAGGTCAAGTTGTACAGTCTATCCAAGCCATCGCTAAAAACGCGCCAGAGGTTGACCTGCCTACAAAAGACAACAGGCTCATAGTTTTTGGAGTTAAAAATCCCATCAACTCTATTCATGATTTGAGAAATCTTATAGTCGCAAAGTATATGGGCTCGCTTATTTACCTTAAAGACCTTGCAAGTGTAGAATACTGCTATGACATACAAAACTTTCAAGAAGCTCTTATATCTTATAAGGCGGATGGTTCACCCTTTAGTGATACTCAAGATCAAGTGACATTGACAGTCTCTAAGCTTAAGGGAACAAATGCCGTTGAATTGGCAGAAGCAGTTATGGAGACACTTCATGAAAATGAAGAGGCACTCAAAGCAAGTGGGTTAGGTTATATCATCACTCGTAACTACGGTGAAAGAGCAAATGAAGCCGTAAATGAGCTGGTACATCACCTTGTGCTAACCATCGCGATTATTGCTCTTATCTTAATTCCATTTTTAGGATGGAGAGAGTCTCTTGTTGTGACTATTGCAGTTCCAATGATTTTAGCAGCAACTCTTTTCATAGCATTTATGACGGATCAAACTATTAACCGTATTACTCTTTTTGCATTCTTGCTCTCTTTGGGACTCATAGTTGATGATGCCATCATCGTTATAGAAAACATACATAGACGAATGCACATGGATGAGACGAAAGATCAAAGCTTTGATCAGATCATCATCGAAGCAACAGATGAGATAGGTCCATCAACGAACATCGCGACTATAGCTATTATGCTTACGATGATTCCGATGGCGTTTGTTGGTGGAATGATGGGACAGTTTATGCTCCCCATACCGCTAAATGTTCCTGTAGCCTTAGGTGTTTCACTCTTTGTAGCATATGTTTTTGCTCCGTACTTGGCTAAGAAACTTATCAAACGTAGTTCAGGGGGTCATTAGGCATGGAAGAAAAAATATACAACATAGTGAGCTCTAAAAAGGCACAAAGAAAAGTAGGCTTTATAGTTCTTGGCTTTTTGATTTTTGCACTTGCTATGATACCGACAAAGATAGTTTTAGCGAAGATGCTTCCAGGAAAGAGTGCAAATACATATAGTATTTACATCGATACTGCTACAAACTCAACGATAGAGCAGACAAAAGAGGTCGCAGAGTGTGTAACGCATATCATGAGAAAAGAGGAAGCGGTCAAAAACATAGAAGTCTTCTTAGGACAAGGTGCTCCACTTGATTATGCTGGACTTGTAAAGGGAAGTACTTTTAAGTCTCTTAAAAATCAAGCAGAGATAGTTATAAACCTTACAGATAAACATGGTCGTGATGAAGCCTCTTACATGATGGTACATCGTCTACGTCCAGTGGTTCAAAACAAGTGTGAATCTTTTTATAAAGGAACAAGTGTTCGTTTTGTGGAGATGCCATCTGGTCCTCCAACATTTGCTACTATAGTAGTTAATCTTTATGGTAAAGATAGTTTACTACTTAGAGAAACATCTTCGATAGTAGAAGATTCTCTTAAAGAGACAGAGGGTCTAGTCGACATTGATACAATGCAGGATGATGTTTACACTAAGTTTGAAATCATTCCAAATGTAGAGAAGATTATCAGCTCAAACCTCTCAGTTGAGCAGGTGAGTAACATCCTTTACATGGCGTTTAAGGGAAATGTAGTAGCGACAAAGAACTCTACACAGCAGCAAGATCAGATCCCTATATTTGTATCTTTGGATAAGGAGACACGAACATTAGACACTGCGACTAAACATGAACTTGAATTAAAACTATCACGACTTAAACTACTCAACCGCCAAGGTATTATGGTTCCAGTAAAAGAGGTTATAGAGATAGTGCCAACTGTAGCCGATCCAACTATTTTTAAGAAAAACATGAGAAATATGGTCTCTGTAACAGCAGAGTGTGACTTAGTGTCTCAAGTGTATCCTTTGATGGATGCAAGAGAGCTGATGATAACAAAGCTTGAAAGAGATTTTGAAGTTGAGCGTTTAACAGGTGCAAGTACTTATATGTTTGACCTTGCATTGGTTCATAAAGATAGTGGTGAAAAAGTTCTTATACGATGGGATGGAGAGATGAAGGTCTCACTTGATACTTTTAGAGACCTTGGTGGAGCATTTATATCAGCACTTGTTTTAATGTTCCTCCTAATGGTTGTTTATTATAAGTCTTTTGCTTTGAGTGGAATAGTACTTGTAGGTAGCTTTCTCTCTATCATTGGAGTTATTATAGGTCACTATATAACGAGTATCTTGTTTGAGAACT
>JAYEJR010000084.1:0-12054 GCA_034660715.1 Campylobacterota bacterium
TAAAAAATCATGTATGTTCCATGTTGGTCGTCCAAATGAGAATGGTTTTACTGGTAAAGTATGGCAAACTCTTGGTCAAGACTGTTTCAACTCACATACAAACATCTGTTCATCAGGTGGTCGTACACCAACTATTCAATGGTCAAATGATGATAGAAGTTCACCGGATTGGGCTAACGCGAAGTTAATCTTCCTTAACTCTTCTCATGCTGCTGATGCTGGTCACTACTTCCAACAAGCTGCTGGACATATCGCTGATGCTAGACAAAAGGGTGCTAAACTTGTAGTTATGGATCCTCGTATGTCTAACTCTGCTGGTATGGCAGACTTATGGATCGCTTGTTGGCCTGGTACTGAAGCTGCACTATACTTATACTTAGTACAACGTATGCTTTCAGAAGACAAAGTGAACAAAAAATTCGTGAAGAAATGGTTTAACTGGGAAGTTATGATGGATAACCGTGCGTACTTAGAGTTTATGGTACAAAAAGGTTATATCTCTAAAGTTCCAGCTGGTAATTCTTTTGAAGATTACTTAGAGATGTTAAAAGAGCTTTATGCTCCATATACATTAGAGTATGCTTCTAAAGAGACTCATGTTCCTGCATACAAAATTGAAGAATTATATGACATGTTCATTTGGGCAGATACATCTATATCTTCATACTTCTGGCGTGCAGCTGCAGCTGGTAACCTTGGTGGATGGACTTCAGGTCGTACTGGTTTCCTAGCACTTGGTATGCGTGGAGCTATCGGACCTGAGGGTGGTACTTTCTTCCACCACTGGCACGTTATTTCTGTTGCTGGTAAAGGTGGTAGTGCAACTCGTGGTCAAGGTAAACGTGGTTCTGATGTTCCAAAAATTGATACTTGGAATGAGCTTTCATGGCCACCAGAATGGCCACTATCAACTTACGAGATGTCATTCCTACTTCCTCACCTTTTAGCTGATGAAGAGTGGCAAGACAAATGGACTAAAAAAGGAATGAATGTTCCTAAGAAATTATCTGTTTGGATTCCTCGTATGTACAATCCAGTATGGATTAATCCTGATGGTTTCAGATGGATTGATACTATCAAAGATGAGTCAAAAATGGAACTTACATTCAACTTATCTCCAGTATGGTCTGAGACTAACTGGTATGTTGATTATGTTCTTCCTGTTGGTCTAGCTGGTGAAAGACACGATCAGCACTCTGAAGCTACAATGCCTGCAAGATGGACTTCTTTCCGTCAACCAGTTATGCGTGTTGCTTTAGAAAAAGCTGGATGGAAACCTAAAAACCCTAACCGTGCTACACTTGAAGCACACATTAAAGCTGGTCTTGGTGAAGTTTGGGAAGAGAATGAGTTCTGGTTTGATATGGTAGTTAACTACATCGATCCAAAAGGCGATATTTTCTTAGATGGTTCAAAAACTAAAACTGTTAAGTCTATGTGGGAGTCTAAAAAGAACCCAGGTAAACCAGTTACTATTTCTGAGTGGTATGATGCGGCATTTGGTGATAATTTACCAAATCTTAAAGCTACAGCTACTTCTGATGAGCGTTACAAAAACTCTGAATTCCCAGTGTACGAATATATGAGAGATCATGGTGCATGGATGGAAGAGAACAAAATTTACTCTCCACAAGAGCGTGAAGTTAAAGAAGATAGAGATAGTTATACGTCTCATGGTCATAAATATGATAAACGTGATGTTACTATTGATAAACGTACAGGTGTAATGACTGCTGAGCACCACGGTAAGAAAAAATCTATCGGTATTGAAATCGATGGTGTTAAAATGGAAGGTTTCGCTACTTTAGATAAGAAACTTGATTTCTTCTGTGAGTGGTTAGCTGACGATTGGAAATGGCCAGAATACTCTATTCCTTTTTATCCAAGAGATGAGAAAGAGAAGAAAGAGATGAAAGAGATTGTATCTCATGTAAATCATATGTATATGGAAGAAGAGAACTCGTACGCACTAAATACTGTTTTCCGTTTACCATACAACATTCATACTCGTTCTGCTAATAGTAAGCACCTTATGGAGATTTCACAAAATCATGACCCTATCTGGATTTCAACTCCGGATGCTAAACGTCAAGGTTTCAAACGTGGTGATGCAATCCGTGTAAATATTACAGATAGTATCACTGGACTAGAGTCTGGTTACTTTGTAGCTATGGCTGTTCCAACTGAGGGTGTTCTTCCCGGAACTCTTGCTTGTTCTCACCATGGTGGTAGATGGAAACTTGTAAACTCTGTAACTGTTCCAAATGGTGTTACAGATGGTAAAGTTGATTCTCAGCCAGTTGCTCGCAACATGAATGATCCTAAATTTATGGCTCACTCACCAGCAGATGCTGGTTCAAAAGCTGGTCAGATTAAAATTGAAGATTATGATGGAACTAGTGGTATCAACAGTTTTGGTGTTCCATTAGGTGAACTTCAAATGGATGGAAAAGAGGGTAAACTTACTTATGTAGAGGGTATTAAACCTTTCCATACTGAAAGATTTGCTGAGTATAACCGTGACTCTGGAAATATCTGGTGGGATGGTCTAAGTGGTTCATGGCAAAATGCTGTTGCTGCAGCTCACCCAGATCCAATCTCTGGTATGCACTGTTGGCACCAAAAAGTTATTTTAACTCCTGCGGAAGCTGGAGATAAAATTGGTGACATTCATGTTAACTATGAAAACAACTTTAAAATTTACCAAGGGTGGAGAGACACACTTACTCGTCCTCTTAATACTGATGACAAACTACGTCGTCCTCAGCATATTAAGCGTCCTTGGGTACCTTTATCTGATAAAGCGTACGCAGTTAAAATCAAAGATTAATTTCTTTGGTTTTACGCCACTCTATTTAAAACTACTATATATCATTCTTCCAAACAATCCAAAACTACTTGTATAGCCAACCTCACTAAAAACTAAGTTTTTCTCTTTGTCGTATATAAAAGTTGTAGGATAAACTGCTATGTTTAACTCTTGAGCTAAAAGTCCGTTTTTATCATTTATAACTTTGAAATCTAAATCATTCTCTTTTAGATACTGCGAAATTTCGTAGTCGCTTCCTGAATTAACGGCTATTGTAATCACCTCATAGTATTTAGAAACTCTTTGGATGTTGTCGGCTTCAACTTTGCATACAGGGCACCACGAGGCCCATACATGAAGCATAATGGGCTTGTCATTAGGAAAGTTATATATTGTATTGTTTATAAGCCTAGTGCTGTGAAGCTCAAGTTTACTCTTATTTAAATCTTGACTTTTGTATAAGCTAATAATATTTGCAAATATCCCCATTACAACAAGAAAAATGATTATCTCTTTAGCATAGTGTAAAATTTTATTTTTGATGTGAATTCCTATCTGTAAATTGTTTTACATATTATATTCTATTTTAGAGTTAAATGAAATTACAAAGACATATCAGATACTTTTCATTGATAAGTTGGTTATAATTAGAAAAATAATTTTAAGGAAGTCTTTGGACTCAATATCAAATAAAAAATACAATATTTTAGTCGTAGACGATGTGAGCGAGAATTTAACTTTAGTTCAAAAAGTTCTAGATAATGCCAACTATAATACCCAAGCTGCAGAGGATGGTTTAACTGCACTTAGAATAGTCCAAGATGCTAAGATAGATCTCATTCTTCTAGATATCATGATGCCTATTATGAGTGGATTTGAGGTGTGTAGATATTTAAAAGTAGAGCCTGCTACAGCATCAATACCAGTGATGTTTTTAACTGCTAATGCAGACAAAGAAACATTAACAAAAGCCTATTCGGTCGGTGGAAGCGATTATATAAGAAAACCTTTTTTTAAAGAGGAGTTATTAGCTCGAGTAAATACTAGACTTAGACTTCGTGATTATGAAAAAAATTTAGAATTTAAAGTTGAGGAGAGAACAAAAGAGATTGCTCAGACTCAAGTTCAACTCATGAATGTTTTGGGCGGCGTTGCAGAAGGACACTCTAAAGAGACACACTTACATGTAAAGCGAGTTACTCGATTTACCTATAAACTTGCAATATTATCAGGAATGGATATTAAGGAAGCGAGACTCTTAAGAGATGCATCTTCGTTACATGATGTAGGTAAACTAGGTGTTCGAGACACTATTTTACATAAAGACGGAACTTTAACACAAAAAGAGTATGCGGAGATGCAGAAACATCCAGAGTTAGGTTCAAGTATGCTTGGACACTCCTCTTTACCACTTTTTAAAGTAGCTAATATAGTTGCTTTGGAACATCATGAAAAATATGATGGCAGTGGATATCCAAAAGGTCTTAAGGGGAAAGATATACATATATATGGACGTATCGTAGCCATTGCAGATGTATTTGATGCTCTCTCTTTTAAGCGTTCCTATAAAAAAAGTTGGACTGAAGAAGAAGTACTAGCTTATATCAAAGAGATGAGTGGAAAGCATTTCGACCCTGATCTAATTGACCTGTTTTTTAAAAACATAGATGATTTTCTGGAGATATATAACATTCAGATAGAAAAAGAGAAGTTGGAAAAAAGTCTCAATAATAAAAAAAGAGGAAGAATTATGGGATGGTTCTTAAGAGGTAGATAGAGAGTTATTTACTCTCTATCGTTTTGTAGATGCTGAGTATGTTTACTCAATCTCAGCGTCTATTACGTCTTCAGTGCTAGAGATGTTTGAGCTTTACTCTATTTCAGCATCGATTACGTCGTCATCTTCTTTCTTTTTCTTAGCGTCAGCTTCCGCTGCAGCTGGATCTTGCTCTTTTTTGTACATCTCTTCAGCCATTTTATGTGCAGCTTCAGTTAATGCTTTTACTTTCTCTTCGATTTGCTCTTTAGTTGCAGCTTCATCTTTAAGAACTTCTTTTAAGTCTACTACAGCAGCTTCGATTTTAGCTTTCTCTTCTGCTTCAAGTTTTTCACCCATTTCAGTAACTGATTTTTCAGTTTGAACGATAAGTGCATCAGCTTGATTTTTAAGGTCAACTAACTCTTTTCTCTCTCCATCAGCAGCTTTGTTCTCTTCTGCATCTTGAACCATTTTGTTAATTTCTTCTTCACTAAGTCCAGATGATCCAGAGATTGTGATTGATTGAGACTTACCAGTACCTTTATCAGTTGAAGAAACTGTTAGGATACCATTTGCATCGATATCAAAAGTTACTTCGATTTGAGGTACACCACGTGGTGCAGCTGGAATGTCACCAAGCTCAAACAGACCAAGAGACTTGTTATCCTTAGCAAACTCACGCTCACCTTGACCAACAGAGATAGAAACAGCTGGTTGGTTATCTTCAGCAGTTGAGAATACTTGAGATTTTTTAACAGGAATCGTAGTACCTTTTTCAATAATCTTAGTCATAACTCCACCTAGAGTCTCAATACCAAGTGATAATGGAGTAACATCAAGAAGAAGTACATCTTTAACATCTCCTCTTAAAACACCACCTTGAATAGCAGCACCTGCAGCAACAACTTCATCAGGGTTAACACCTTTGTTTAAGTCTTTACCACCGAAGTATTTAGAAACAGCTTCTTGAGCCATTGGAACGCGAGTAGAACCACCAACCATGATAATCTCTTTGATTTCATTGTTCTCTAGGTCAGACTCATCCATAGCAACTTTGATGTGATCTATAGTCTCTTCAACTAAGTCAGAAATCATACCCTCAAATTTAGCACGAGTAAGTTTTACAACTAAGTGTTGTGGTCCAGCTTCTGTCATAGTGATAAATGGTAAGTTGATTTCAGTCTCAGTTGCTGAACTTAACTCTTTTTTAGCGTTTTCAGCAGAATCTTTTAAACGCTGAAGAGCCATTTTGTCATTTTTAAGCTCAATTCCATGAGAGTTTTTGAAGTCTTCGTTTAAGAAATCAACGATTTTGTTATCAAAGTCGTCACCACCAAGGAACGCGTTACCATCAGTTGAAAGAACTTCAAATGTACCATCAGAAATCTCAAGAGTTGTTACATCAAATGTACCACCACCAAGGTCATAAACAAGTACATTTTCTTCTGATTTTGACTCTAGACCATAAGCAAGTGCAGATGCAGTTGGCTCATTGATAATACGAAGAACATTAAGACCAGCAATAGTACCAGCATCTTTAGTAGCCTTACGTTGTGCATCATTGAAGTAAGCAGGAACAGTAATAACTGCATCAGTTACAGTTGAACCAATGTAAGCTTCAGCATCTTCTTTTAGTTTTGTAAGAATCTTTGCAGATATCTCTTGTGGAGTGTAGATTTTACCAGCTACATCAACACAAGCAGCACCATCTTTGTTAACGATGTTGTAAGTTACTTTATCGTGTGCAGCTTTAGCATTCTCTTCGTCCATCATTAGACCCATAATTCTCTTGATTGAAGAGATCGTTTTCTCAGGGTTTGTGATAGCTTGACGTTTCGCTGGATCACCAACTAGTACATCACCTTTATCTGTAAACGCTACAACTGATGGAGTTGTATTTTTACCTTCTGCATTAGGGATGATTTTCGCTTCACCACCCTCATAAACTGCTACACATGAATTTGTTGTTCCTAAATCTATACCTATAACTTTTGACATATTAATTCCTTATATTTAATTTATATTTTTTCTCGTTCCCATGCTCTGCATGGGAATGCATATATAAGTTACCACGCAGAGCATGGGAACTAGGTTGATTGGTTTTTGTAACTAGTTCGCTACGATTACCATCGCTTCTCTAAGAGGGCGATTTTTATACTTATAACCAGTTTGAAAAGTTTGAACTATTTGACCTGATTCAACATCTTCACTATCTACAGCTTGTACTGCATTGTGAATGTTTGGATCAAATGGTTCGTCATGTGCTACAAGAGTAACACCATGCTTATCGAGTTGAGTTAAAAAAGATTTGTGTGTAAGTTCAATTCCCTCTTTAAGCTTATCAAAAAGTTCTGCCTTATCTGCATCGCTCTCAGCTGACTTCATTGCACCATCAAGTGCATCCATCACTGGAATCATATCTTTTGCAAATTTTTCGTTTGCATATTCAACTGCTGTGTACTTTTCACGCTCAAGTCTTTTTTTGATGTTATCAAAATCAGCATGAACACGAGCATACTTGTCTTTTAGTTCAGCCATTTCAGCCGATAAAAGATCAAACTCATTTTCAACAGCTTCAGCTTCTGCCTCAGCTTCGTCAATGCTTTGTTCTAAATTTTCTTCTGTCTCTTCAACAGTTTCTTGTTCTATTTCTTCTTTAGACATAATTGTTAAATGACTCCTTTATTTAAAAGTTGAAGTATTATACAGTATTGAGTGTAAACATGTCAAGTATGACTTTAGTTAATGCTATTAATTAAGTTTAGTCTTTATGTATCAAGTGTATCTCTTCTCCTCTTTGACATTAGTGTATAATGATAAAAATAATTGTTGGAGAAGTGAATGAAGGTTGTTTATTGGTTAGTAGGTATATCGTTTAGTATTATGTCAGCTCTATTTATTTTACTTTTCACACCACTTGGAAACTCTATCGTTAAACCCATACTTGAAAATAAAATACAAGAAGAGACTAAACTGCAAAGCAGGTTAGAAGTATTTAGCTTAAACCTAAGCAGTTTTGAATTTCATCTTTTACTTAATGAAAACAACTCTATTCTCATTAAAGGGAACTATTCTTTTACTTCACAATCTATAGGTACTATATATGATATCAACTTTGAGGAGTTTATTACACTTCAAGAGTGGACACAGATGGAGATAGATACACCTTTGCATTTAAGTGGAACAATTCAAGGAGATAAGAGCTCAATAGAATTCAAAGGGATAAGTGATATTGCATCTTCTAAAACTAACTTTATTGTCAATATAATAGATCTTGAACCTAGTTCAATCATTGCTACTATTAATGGCATGAAGATTGAAGAACTCTTGAGCATTACAAAACAAGGGCATTATGGAGATGGCTTTGTAGATTTAGATATAAATATACACAATCTAGGAGCTAAGAGCTTAGAAGGTAGTATTGATACTACTATATACGATACAACATTAGATTCAAAATATATAACTAAACAATTTGGATTTACTTCTTTACTGCCCTTAACTAAAATGAATGTAAAAACAGAGACTCAAATAAACAAAAATATTATTACTACGAAGTTAAATTTGGATTCTACTTTATTAGACCTTGATGTTAATAGAGCAGTAGTAGATATGGATAATAAATCTCTAAACAGTGATTATAAAGTAAACTTGCATAATCTAGATAAGTTCTACTTTATTACTCAAAGAGCACTTAAGGGTTCTTTGATAGCAGATGGAGTGATAAAAAAAGCTAAGAGCTTGGATGCTACACTTCACTCTATCATTGCAGGTGGTAAGATAGATGCTATCTTGCATAATGATGATTTAGTAGCAACAGCAACTTCGCTTGAGACATTAGAAGTACTTGACATGCTCTATTATCCAAAGATATTTAAAGCAGATATAAATGGACAACTCGATTACAACCTGAAAAAAGCAAGTGGCGTTTTTGAAGGAAAGGTCTCAAATGGTAAATTTACAAAAAATGAAGTACTTGACTTAACAAAGGAGTATGCAAATATAGATATGTATAAGGAGAGATTTAAAGGAGATATAGATGCAGCAATAAACCAAGAAAATATAAAATCATCTATCACTCTAAACTCTAATCTCTCTTCTATTAAAACAAAAGATGCACTCTTAAATACAAAAACTAATATAGTCAAATCAAGAGTAGATATAAACACGAGTGGAAATTTAATAGAAGTAACATTAACTGGTGATATTAATAGCCCATCTGTAGAGATTCAAGCAGATGAATTAATAAAAAAAGAGGCAACCAAAATCATCACTAAAGAGATTAACAAGTTTTTAGAATCTTTTTTTTAGAAGAAATGCTACTTTAGTCTTGCATCTGCTAAGGTTAAACAAAACAGGACATCTTTATTTTTCTTTTTCATAAGTGATAGAGCTTGAGACAGTGTTGTCCCAGTTGTAATGATGTCATCGACTAAGATGACACTTTTTTGTGTAAACTTCTTTATAGTGAAGTTTCTAGGATTTGTTAGTCTAAAATGAAGGCTTTTCCCTGAGTAAGAGACGGAGTTGTTCGCTCTTAGTTTTGAGTGTAATGGTTTAATGTTTTGTGACTTTAAAGAGTGATTTAAGATGGCAGTATGAGAGTAACCACTTGATATATTATCATCAATAGCTATTGATACGGCTTGATCTTCCATCTCAAACTCTTCAGCAAATTTTTTGAAACTGAGTTGTGCTAAAAGCTTATATATATGATAGCCTAGGTCAGTATGTTTTGTATGGAGAAGCTCCTTGATGTCAGAGTACTTGTAAAAAGATATAACTTGAGTACTATCAGAGAGTTGGCGTTTATAAAGAGAGGGTGTTAAAAAAGTGTCTTGGCAGCTTTTACAGATATGTGTGTGAGAGAGGTTCTCGCACAGTATACATTTCATAAGTGTTAGACTTAGTCCATTTTCAGTACAGACATAAAGGCTTCTTGTGGAAGCTGTACTTTACCGATAGACTTCATACGTTTTTTACCAGCTTTTTGTTTCTCTAGTAGTTTACGTTTACGAGTGATATCACCACCATAACACTTAGCAGTAACATTTTTTCCCATAGACTTAACAGTCTCACGAGCGATGATTTGAGAACCTAAAGATGCTTGAACCGCAACTTCAAAAAGTTGACGAGGTATAAGCTCTTTCATATTTTTAACTAAAACGCGACCACGAGGAAGTGCTTGGTTACGAGGTACAACGATACTAAGTGCATCGACAGCTTCACCAGCTACTTTGATATCAAGTTTTACAAGGTCACCCACTTTAAACTCTATAGGCTCATAATCAAATGATGCATAACCTTTTGAGATAGACTTGAGAGTATCGTAAAAATCCATAACGATTTCGTTCATTGGGATTTCATACTCAAGCATAACTCTATCTTCATTAAGGTAAGTCATCTTCGTTTGAGTACCACGTTTACTTATAAGAAGTGTGATAATGTTTCCAAGGTATTCACTTGGAGTGATAACAGTCGCTCTTACATAAGGCTCTTCGATTCTATCTATTTTGTTTACAACGGGAAGCTCTGATGGATTGTGTACATCAACTTCTTCACCGTTTGTCAGAAAAACTTTGTAGATAACTGATGGAGCAGAAGCGATAAGGTCAAGACCATATTCACGCTCTAGTCGCTCTTTGATAACTTCCATGTGAAGCATACCAAGGAAACCTACGCGAAAACCAAAACCAAGAGCTACAGAAGTCTCTGGCTCGTAAGAGAGAGATGAGTCGTTTAGTTTTAGTTTATCCAGTGCATCACGAAGGTCTTCAAACTTGTCAGTGTCTATAGGATATATACCAGCAAATACAAATGGTTTTGCTGGCTCGTAATCACCAACAGGCTCTAGTGCTGGATTCTTAGCATCAGTAAGCGTATCACCAACGTTTACAACTGCTACTTCTTTAAGGCCAAGAACAACAATACCAATTTCGCCTGTTTTGATGGCTTGCGTTTTAATCTTTTTCATAGGGTGAGGGTACATTAAGTCTAGAACTTGATGCTCTTCTCCACTACTCATAAGTTTGATGTTTTGACCTTTAGTAATCTCACCATCGAAAACGCGAACAAGTGCAAGTGCTCCAAGGTAAGTATCAAACCATGAGTCATAAATGATTGCTTTTGTCGTCTCATCGGGGTTACCAACAGGTGCTGGAACACGATCAACTATAGAGTCAATAAGTTCTCGAATACCTATACCGCTCTTTGCAGATACTAAACAAGCATCAGTCGCATCTATACCTATAGCTTCTTCGATTTCCTCAGCTACACGCTCAGGTTCAGCAGCAGGGAGGTCGATTTTGTTTATAACTGGAATGAGCTCAAGGTCGTTATCTAACGCCAAATAAACATTTGCTATTGTCTGTGCTTCAACACCCTGTGCAGCATCAACGATAAGGAGTGCTCCATCAGAAGAAGCGAGTGACTTGCTTACCTCATAAGAGAAGTCAACATGACCCGGAGTGTCGATGAGGTTGAGGATGTAGTGTTCACCATCTTTTACATAATCAAGTCTAACTGACTGTGCTTTAATTGTAATACCGCGTTCTTGCTCGATGTCCATAGTGTCCATCATCTGAGTAGACATTTCACGCTCAGTCACAGAACCACACTCTTGGATGATTCTATCTGCTAAAGTACTTTTACCGTGATCAATATGAGCGATAATAGAGAAGTTTCTAATGTTTTTCAAAAATGTTTCCTATTTAGAAATAATTGCGCGATTATACTCAAATTGTGCTGATAAAGTTGTTAAATATAAATCAGATATCGATGCTTACTCTTACGATACTCTTTAGTTTATACATTATATTTTCAATCTGTAGAACTATTTTGTATTAGTCACATACAATCCGTTCAAATATTAAACTAGTAATTAAAGGATATATATGTTAGATTCTGAACCTTTTATATCTCTCTTAGCAGATGATTTTAATGAGAAAGTAGAACAAGGATATAAAATAGTTGACATCAGAAGAGCTGATGAGTGGGAATACTTTGGAGTTATAGAGGGAAGTCATAAGATTACTTTTTTTGATGAAGAGGGTGGATATGATATAGATAGCTTTTTAAAAGATTTTACAGAAGTGGTTAGAGATAAAGAACAACCTTTTATCTTAGTATGTGCCCATGCAAGAAGAACAAAAGCAGTTGCTAGACTACTCGCTTTACAATTAAAGTATGAAAATGTTTATGAATTGGATGGAGGCATTAATTGGGGCTGGTTAGATAAAGGTTTTAAAACTGTTAGATAAAGAGAGCTGAAAACTAGCCCTCTTTAGATAGAAAGATTACGTGAAAAGTGAGTTTACACTTTCGTTATGGTAAACGCGACGGATTACCTCTGCAAAGAGTGGAGCTACCGTAAGCACTTTGATATTTTTGTGTGGTTTTGTCTCAAGTGTGTTTGTGATGATTAGCTCATCTAACTCGCCGTGGTCTAAGTTATCATAAGCTTTACCACTTAAAACGCCATGAGTAG
>JAYEJR010000085.1:0-2413 GCA_034660715.1 Campylobacterota bacterium
AAACATCCAAAGTTTCACGTACATTATGGTCTGTTATCAAAACGCCAATGTCGTAAGATACTAACTGCTTTATAACATTTTGAATATCCATAACAGCTATGGGATCAACCCCAGCAAAAGGCTCATCCAGAAGTAAGAACTTTGGTTCATTTACAAGTGCTCGGGCTATCTCAACACGGCGACGTTCACCACCAGAAAGTGAGATACCCTTACGATAACGAATAGGTTCGATGTTAAACATATCGAGAAGTTCAAGGATTCTTTTTTCTTGATCCTCTTTAGATCTTATCCCAACTTGTGCGGCAACCATGAGGTTATCTTCAACACTTAAGTCTTTAAATATCGAAGCTTCTTGAGGAAGGTAACCGATACCCTTTAGAGCACGTTGATGAAGTGGCATTTTAGAGATGTTATCACCATCAAAAAAGACTTCTCCATCACTCGCTTCAACAAGCCCACAAATCATATAAAATGTTGTAGTCTTCCCTGCTCCATTTGGTCCTAGTAGTCCTACAACTTCACCACTTGAGACTTCTAAACTCATCCCTTTTACTATCTCTAAACTCTTTATCTTTTTTTTGAGACCCTCTGCTTTAAGTGTGTGCATTATTTACCCTATATTCTCTTTCATCATTTGATGTTTTTTCTATCTCTATCACTACTGTTGGTATCTCTGCACTCTTGAGAATCTCTAAAAGTTCATCATTGCCCCACTCTACAAAATGAAGACCTTTTTTATCGAGTTCCTCAAGCATACCAAGTGATATAAAGTGTTCTAGTCCATGGTTATACATATCGTAGTGATAGATATTATTGTCATATACTTGTTGCAAAGAAAAGGTTGGAGAAGTTACTTCATCACTTCCACCAAGTGCTTTTACTACAGCCTTGACTAGTGTAGTTTTTCCAGCGGCCAAGTCACCTTTAAGTATGACTACACCATCTGTTATCTCGTCTGCAAACTTAGATACAAGTGGGTCTAAGTTTTCTTCTTTGAGTCTAAAGTTCATCATAGTTTATTTGATATCTCTATAATCTGTTTGATTTTTTTCTTTGCTCTAGCATTTAGTATAGCTTCATTTGCCATCTCTAAACCATCTTGAATATCACGAGCGAATCCATCTACTACTAAAGATGCAGCTGCATTGATAAGAACTATATCTCTTTGGGCATCAGTCGCAGTTGAATCAAATATTTTTCTTAGTATATTTGCATTTTCTAGAGCATCTCCACCCATAATAGACTTCAGTGGCATCTTTTTGATTCCATACTCTTGGGGGTCTATTACAAACTCATGTATAACACCATCTTTAAGTTGTGATGCATATGTTACATCGCTGATACTTATCTCATCCATTCCCTCATTAGAGCTAACTACCATCGCAGAAGTTGCACCATTTAACTCTAACGCTTCAAGCATTTTAGGAACAAAGGCTTTGTCAAAAACTCCAAGCATAGACTTAGTTACACCAGCAGGATTTGTTAGTGGACCTAAGATGTTAAAGATAGTTTTGTCAGGAATACTCTTTCTTACAGGAACGATAAACTTCATAGCAGGATGATGATTCTGAGCAAACATAAAAGTAAAACCTGACTCTTCTAAAAGTTTCGCACTCTGTTCTATACTAAGGTCTAGTCTAACACCGAGAGATTCAAACATATCAGCACTACCAGATTTTGAAGTTATAGAACGACTTCCATGTTTAGCGACTGTAGCACCACATGAAGCGACTAAAAGAGCTACTGTTGAAGAGATATTAAAAGAACCTATTTTATCTCCACCAGTTCCAACTATATCAGTGGCGTTTAAACGCAACTCTTCACTTATAGGTAGAGGGAGAGCGAAACTTCTCATCACTTCAGCTGCAGCAGCGATGGCGTTTACAGAAGTGTTTTCATCAAGTGTCATACTCATTAAAAAAGCTCTCATATTTTCATCATTCATTTCATGGTTAAACAGCGAGGTAAATGCTAGTTTTGCTTCATCATAATTCATTAGAGTTCCTTTATATATTCTGCTTGGAGAGATTTTGGAGTTGATTTTGTTGTAGGTATTTGTAGTACTTCATAACTTTTTGAGCTCTCAAGATAGTTGATAGTTATAGTGTTTCCTATCTCTACATTTTTACTTGGTTTAACAACTATACTATTTATCATAACTACTTTGTTAGCTAACATATCTTGTGCAACTGAACGCCGCTTTGTAATATTTACTGAATTTAAAAATTTATCTATTCTCATGGTACCTTATTCTTTTTACACCGCTAATTAGACGGTGAGATTATTTTAATTATTGTAGAGTAATAAAACTGAAAGTAATGTAAGAAAATAGATAAAATTTAAAAGTTGGAACAATTATTGCATCAATATACGGCTATTAAATTATTTATATCTTATCAAAACCAATAGTTCC
>JAYEJR010000086.1:0-2408 GCA_034660715.1 Campylobacterota bacterium
GAGAACTTAAAGGTGGCGTTTGAAGAGTATGACAGAGAAGGGTTTTTAGAGAACTCTAAAGAGCTTAGAAGCTATTTAGAGCATGGAAGTTCTGCGAGGGTTGCAGACTACCTAAAAGGTACTTGAGGCGGAGAGAACAACCCTACATCAGTATCAGAACTCATATCTATCTTATAGTAGTCTATGTCTCCCTCGTGTAAGTAAGAAACTATACTTTCAGTCACTTTAATGACTTTTGCCTGTGACTCTTGGTTGTTTGGCTCGTGAGCACCTGTGTTTTGAAAGTTTTCAAAAGAGAGTGTCTCTGTATCTATTCCAACAGAGTAAGGTGTTTCATTGTCTATATTAGGATTTGAGAGTACTAGATAATACTCTTTTCCCGCTCTATATGGAATCAAAATATTCACATTGCTTGTATCAATGGCCGTTAGCTCATGACCAGGCGCTATTATGTAGCCTTTTACGTTTGCTTCTTTTGTCACTATGTTTACATTCATAGGAGTTTGATATACGTGGAAAAACACCGTATCAACCCACTCATTATTATTTACGTCTTTGATGATAATATCTAAAGGAATGCTCACCGTAGTTTTGTCTAAAATGTTAAAAGAGATTGTGAAAGGTATATCTATAGTCTTGTTGATATCCACAGTACCAAGAACTATTTCGTTCGTGTATTCTAAAACATAAGGACTAGAAGTAGAAAATGTATAATTTAGTCCACTCCCTTTTTTGGCTCCTATATTTTTTATTTTCAACTTACCTGTATATGTTTTTTGACTTCCATAGAAGTAGCCACTGTCGCTATTGTCTATAATAAATTCAGTTTTAAAGTTATACCCATCATCGTTTACTAGAGTAAACCCACCAAGGCTAATCTCTTCACCATATATATCAACATCGGCAGTTACAGAGAGGTTCTCTTCTGTTGAAGCGCTTAAAACATAGTCACCTGATTTCACATCATCAAAAACAAACTCTCCAGTACTTTCAAGCTTCTGTTTTTTTACATTGTTTTTATCAGTTATATGCTTTAAAACCATATTAACATTACCGATTCTACCTGCAGATCTAGAGATGCTTTTTTGAAGTGAAGAGCTTTGCGAAGCAGAGCTATTGTTATATATATTACCAGTTACAACTGTTGTATCAACGCCTGATCTCATAAGGTGGTATGAAGTTCCATTTTTATTGATTTTGATTAATGTGTCGTCAACTTTAGTGATGGGATCTTCAAAATTTTCATCTATATATACAATGCTACCATCATGAATATACATCCACTCGCCTCTTAGTGTTTCATCACCCAGAGTGGGTGGTGTATCTACTTCTTCATCAGAATTTGGAAAAGTATTTGATGTTGTGTTCTCATCTGCTATCTCCTCTTCACCACCACCTCCGCAGCCATTAAATGCTATCAAAACTAGTAAAGTTATAAGTATGTTTTTCATCAATTTATTCTCCTATTTCACATATGCCCAAAAGGCACTATTAGCTTCAACTTTTACAAGTGGCGTTATCTCTCTTGCATTAATGTTGTTTATAAACTCTTCTTCTGTCGCATCTGCGAGCCACTTGCTAGTGTCATAAGACCAAATAGCTACTATACTTGAGTTCAAGAGCTTTATCTCTTCTAAAGAGATGGCTTTATCCGTACCAAGCAAATGCCAGCCACTACTTAAGTTCTCAATTATATTTAAATCTTTTATAGAGTACTCTTCCCCTTTTGGAAACAGGAGTTTTTTATCAATCAAGGAGTTGACAACCAGCCCCTCTCCATGCGAAATGGAACTCATCAAAGTTAGATTTTGCTCAGATAATGCATCTAGTTTTTCACTCATTGTGCTAAAGCCACTCCAAGCGCCATCTTTAAAAGTCCATACAGTCGTAATGTCAGAACCAAAAACATCATTGAGCTGAGCAGCGTTTAAGTCACTTGTATTTGGTAATGATATGAAATTCATGCCGGCTTTTATGTCTAGGTAGTAGTAACTACTGTCTAAATAATTTGCATAGGTTAATGTTGTACTATTTTTATATGTTGAGTTGTAAAGCTCAGATGTTGTGTAGAGTGTGCTTACAGCATTTGTAACTTGCTCAAAATTAACTCCAGCACTATTTTGAATATCTAAATCATTAAATCTACTATAATTAGCCGCTTCAAAGCTAACTCTCTGCTCTGATGTACCGTTTAAAATGACTTTATGTGTCCCACTTGGATAAAATGAATATGCATTATTTGAAGAATATTTATTACCATATCCACTATTTATTCCATTTAGATAATCTGTTTTATAACTAGCTCTATCACTCCTAGTACCTTTCTGATAAAAGTTACCTTGTAACTCTATCACTCCTTTTGTGAGATCCTCATATGTCGAAGCCCCCTCAAATGTCAAATCTCCACT
>JAYEJR010000087.1:0-2386 GCA_034660715.1 Campylobacterota bacterium
CGTGATATTATGATACAATGTCATATGATAGTTTCTTTTAAAGATGTAGTAACAGAAAATATATTTAACGGTGTTACCACTAAACAGGCAATGAAACGATTGCCAAATAAACTATGGAAGATAGCTGTGAGAAAACTCGATCAGCTTGATTCTGTAATAATATTAGATGAACTAAAAGTTCCTCCTGGTAATCATCTTGAGAAACTAAGTGGTGACAGAAATGGCCAATACAGTATACGTATTAACCAACAATACCGAATCTGTTTTATGTGGACACTCAGTGGTCCAGACAAAGTTGAAATAATAGATTATCATTAAAAAGGAGAAAAGATGCGTATTCCAACTCATAGAGAACCAACACATCCAGGTGAAATGCTTTTAGAAGAGTTTTTAGAACCTATGAACCTCACACAGCGTATGCTTGCTGATGCTATACATGTTCCTTACCAACGTATTAATGAAATCGTCAATATGAAACGTGGGGTAACTCCTAGTACAGCTTTAAGACTTGCAAAATATTTTGGAGTAAGTGAAGATTTTTGGTTAAACCTGCAAACACGCTGGGATATATATCGCTCAAAAAAAATTGAGGCCGAAGAGTTAGAACGCATCAAGCCTTTAGCTTCTTAAGGCAAAGGCTTGTACCAAAAGGTACAGAGACCGTGAAAGAACTCGCCATATATTAGCTTGTAGATTCTTTCTACATGAGTTATTGCAAGATTTAGATGCCCAAACTGATTTTTTGACGAAAAAATAGCCCAAAAAAGTGTAAAACTGCAAGATACTCCGCTATTTCTTGCTTGATACTCTCAAGATTTCCACTTTTTAGTGCTCTCATCAACTTTTGAAACAGTGTTATTCCAATCAGGTTCAACAATCTTCTGAAAACTACCTAAGTCAAGATTATTAATTCCAAAGCCATCACCACTCATATTTAATGGCCAATAGTCATTCATATGACTTTCCCAGCGTTTATAAAAACGCCGACCAATCCAAACACTCATAGAGTTATCTATAATATTTGAGATTTCACTATATGCTTCACCCCAATCAAAAAAATCAATTTTTTCATTGTTAGGTGCATAAAATATGGGACGTACTTGATTGTGCATTTTAACGCCATTGTCAAATACAATATCTTGCGTAAGCCCTAGCTCTATCCAAGTTTCACACTCGTTACCCAGACGGTATTTTGAACTTGCACCAGGTACTCCAAAGCATACATTACTTTTATCTTTGTCAAATGTTGTTTGAATACGCCCATACCCAAAGGTACCAACTTTTGATTCAAATCCGAAAACAACAATAGGTATTAGAAAGAAAGGAAATAATTTTAAGAGAAACACTTCAATCTTTTTTTAATATAATTATATAGAAAACAAATTAAGATAAAATTAATATTAGATATCTTTTTACAGTAGATTTTTAATGTACAAATATATAGTGTTAAATATACACTTATATTTGGAACAAAAACTACCCTAATGAGTTTCCCTTGTTCCACAAAGTGTTCAAAAAGTCTAAACTCTAAATTCTCACAAACCCTTAGGTGTTTTGGAACAAAAAATTTTTAAATTTTTTACAATACATACACCGCTATTTGATTAAATATATTTTGAATCCATGATATAAATCAATACTCATTCATAGATAATATACTACAATACTAGCTAAAGGAGCTTTTTATGGGAATGATATATGCCGAACAGTTAGAGTATATGAGTGTAGACTCTATGCAAGAGATGCATGAGAGTGAGATTAAAATACTTAACGAGATAGATAATTTAGCTATAGATTATGAGCGAGATAAAACAAAAGCCAGCGAGATTGAAGCAAAATTAGCAGAGTATGCAGTGCATGTAAAAGAGCATTTTTCTAGTGAAGAGAAGTTGATGTTAGAGTATGACTATCCATCTTACGAGATGCATAAAATGGCTCACGATATGTTTTTAGAGGATTTTGAACGCTCTATGGGGTTGTGGAAAAGATCTGGCAGACTTGATAAAATCATCTTTTTTATCCGTAAAACGCCAGAGTGGCTCTATATGCATGTAAACTCTGTAGATGCAGGAACATCGGCATATCTTGCTAAGAAGATGCACGAGAAGTAGCTTAAACTAAGAAAAGTAATGTAGCTTTTCTCTAATATTTTAGTGATATAATAATTGTTATGAAATCACATATCCTACTTCCTCTGTTGCTACTTCTGATGTTTGGTGCTTGTAGTGCACCTATTCCTGCACCTGTAAAAGTTAAGATTACGAATGAGAAGATAGACTACTTAAAAGATGTAAAACCTATCCTTGATAAACGCTGTGTTACCTGTCACTCTTGCTACAACTCTCCTTGTCAAGCTAAAATGAGCTCCTTTGAAGGTGTAGATAGA
>JAYEJR010000088.1:0-11785 GCA_034660715.1 Campylobacterota bacterium
CTCATTCAAACATCACATCGATGGAGTTTAAACCATTTTTAGGATACAAAATCCAAAAAAATGCACATAACTACTCTATACTAAAGGTGGCGATTAGCGAAGGAAAAAACCGTGAACTTCGTCGTTTTTTTGCACATTTTGATGCAGAGATAGCTGATCTAAAACGTGTAAGTTTTGCAGAGATAGAACTCAATAACCTTCCAACAGGAAAAACAAGATTTTTAACTCGTAGTGAGTATTCAGCACTTTTTACATTTTTAAAAGCTGAAGAAAAACTTGCTCGTGAAAAAGCGGGAAACAAAAAGAAAAAGTAGTTTAAAAAGGTGAGTTTCCATGTATAAATTAAACATAAGACAAGTTAGTTATGCTCTTTCTGAAGCACTTGACCTAGTTGGTGTGGATGATCTGTTTCATGGAAAAAGAGTTGCATATATGGCAAGTAAACTCTGTGTAGAATTAGAGTATTCTCAAGAACAAATAGATGATATTATAAATATAGGAATGCTACACGACTGTGGTGTTTCTAACACTGACATACATCATAATCTAGTTACTCAACTTGATTGGGAAGGTTCTCAAAACCACTGTACTAGAGGGGCAAAACTAGTCAATACAGTTCATTTTTATAAAGCTTACTCAGATGTTATCTTATACCATCATACTCACTGGTGTGATTTAGAAAAATTAGATATCAGTGAAGATATAAAGAGAAATGCAAATATTATTTTACTTGTTGATAGAGTCGATGCACTTAGAGCACAACAAAAAAACCATAAAGAAATCATAGAAATATTACATGAACAGAAATCTCATATGTTTAGTCCTGAACTAGTTGATCTTTTTGATAAAGTTTCTTCTCCAGAATCTTTTTGGTTCTTCTTAGAGTCTAATAACATAGAACTGTTTCTACATGAATGGATTAACGAAGATAAAGAACGAGAATATGCGTATAAACATTTAAAAGAGATTGCATTTATGTTCGCAAATATTGTTGATGCTAAAAGTAGTTTTACAGGTGAGCACTCTTTAAATGTATCAAAGGGTTGTGTATTTATCGCAAAAAAACTTGCGCTAACTAATGAAAGAATTGAAATTTTAGAGTTGTCAGCACTTTTACATGACTTAGGAAAACTAAGAGTAGCAGATGAGATACTGGAAAAAAAAGGTCCTTTGTCAGTAGAAGAAAGAGAGATTATGGATAGACATGGTTTTGATTCAGAAATGATTTTAAGACAGATTGATGGTTTTAAGGAGATAGCTGAACTTGCTTCCTCTCATCATGAAACACTTGACGGTAAAGGCTATCCATATCAAAAGAAATCAGAAGTATTAAGTATAGAGTCTAGAGTTTTGATGCTAGGAGATGTTTTTCAAGCTCTTGTTCAAAAAAGGCCTTATCGAGATACACTTGACGCAAAGAGTATCATGAATATCCTTTATGAAATGAAGGAAGAAGGTAAGATTGATGTAATCGTTTTGGGTGTTATTGAGGAGAACTTGAAAGAACTATATGCATTGGCAGCAAGTTAATTGAGTGACTTTACACAACTTCTCCGCCCATCCTCATTTGATGAGATTGTAGGACAAGAGCACCTCAGTGGTGAGGGAGCTCCTCTGCGAACTCTATGTGAAAAGTTCGCTTTAGGTCATAGCTTTTTTTATGGTCCCGCTGGATGTGGAAAAACTTCTATAGCTAGAATCATAGCCAAGGTGATGGACCTACCTTTTTATGAGTTTAATGCCACAAGTTTAAAGATAGACCAACTTCGTAAAATTTTTGAACAGTATAAAAATGCCTTACAAAAACCTCTGATATTTATAGATGAGGTACATCGTTTAGCAAAAAACCAACAAGAAGTTTTACTACCAGTTATGGAGAATAACACTGTTTTAGTTATAGGTGCTTCAACTGAAAACCCTTTCTTTTCACTCACTTCAGCAATCCGTTCACGTTCTATGCTCTTTGAGTTAAAACATATAGCAAATTCTGCTCTTGAATCCTTACTATACAGAGCCATACAGAAGTACAACTTAGAGTTAGACGAAGAGACGAGAGAGTATTTAGTTGCAAGTTCAGGTGGTGATGCAAGAGCAATGCTAAAACTCTTAGAGTTTGCTTCAAATATAAACACCACTATAACTATAGAGATACTAAAATCTCTACGTCCTAATGCACTTGCAGCTGGAAGTAGTGAAGCTGGTGTTCACTATGACTTGGCATCAGCCCTTATAAAGTCGATACGAGGAAGTGATGAGAATGCAGCTATCTATTACTTAGCTCGTCTTATAGAAGGTGGTGAGAGTGCAGACTTTATCGCACGCCGACTTGTCATACTTGCAAGTGAAGATGTAGGAAACGCCAACCCTCAAGCACTAACACTAACAACATCAACACTAACATCTGTTAGTAAGATAGGCTATCCTGAAGCGAGGATTATTTTAGCACAAGCTGTTATATATCTTTGTGCTTCACCTAAGTCTAACTCTGCTTATTTAGCTATAAACACAGCACTCAGTGCAGTTCAAGGTGGTCTTATCCTAGATATACCACCTTATCTACAACAGACAAAGACAACTCTTAGCAGTGATGAATCTCCTTATCTCTATCCACATGACTATGGTGGTTATGTAAAACAGCAGTACCTCTCTCAACCGATGAAGTTTGTAGAGCTTAAAAGCATAGGTTATGAGAAAAAAATGAAGGATTGGTTAGAAAGTATTAGATAATTTAGCTACATTTTGTTATGATTGATTATTAACATTTTATAAAGGCTAAACATGGAACTTACAACTTCTTCAAACACTCTGAGTATCGCTGGAAATATCAAAAGTGTAAATGATTTTCAAGCTATTAAAACAGCAGCAAATGAGATTATTGCTAAAAACTCAGAAATTAGTATAGTGATAGAAAACTCTCTCTCAATTACCTCTTCAATCATTGGTTATTTTAATAAGTTAGTATTAAAAGATGGAATCAAAATTAATATGAGAGTGGGTAACCCACAACTTATGGAACTTCTTGAAGACCTTAGTTTAACATCTATATTTAATGTGAGAAGTTTTTAACTTGAAAGAAGAGTGCTTAACGTCAAAAATACAAAAACTCCAAGAGAAAGAGAGTTATAGTTCTTACCAAGAGGACTTGGCGTTTGCAAAAGAGCTGAATATTCTTCGAAATGACTTTTACTATCAGATGATAGATGATAAGCATGTCTCTTTAGTCGATTTTTTGTATCAACCTCTAGATGTAATCAGTGGAGATGCCTATAGTGCTAGAAAGATAGATGAGCATAGAACATTTTATCTTTTAGTAGATGGAATGGGAAACGGGCTCTCTGCTTCTTTGACTGCTATGATCATGACCTCTTTTGTAAATCATCTTATAGATAGAATGGTCGAGTATGATAGTTTCTCTTTAGATATTCTTGTCAAAGAGTCTATGGAGTATATAAAGCCTATTTTACTAGATGAAGAGGCTTTGGCTATAGACTACATCCTCTTAAATACCGCCTACGATATGCTCTCCTATGCAAAATTTGGTATGCCTTCAATTTTGATGCAAGATTCTCAAAATAGTGTAGTGAAACTAAAATCAAACAATGCTCCTCTAAGTAAATGGCAGAGTGACTATAAAATAAATGAACACAGCATAGAGCAGATCGATAAGTTCCTTTTTTATAGTGATGGAATAGTAGAGAACATCACAAAAGATCAAGAGCATGTTTATGCTGACTTTATTGAAGATGATTTTGTGAGTAGTTTCACTCGCGAAGAGTTTAAAAACAGATTTTTAGACAAGATTGATGAAGCTGAAGATGACATCACTCTTATCTTTATAAATAGACTACCTATAGAGAACTCCATAGTAGAAGAAAAACTGTTTGAGACTTCATTAAGCGATGTAGAAAAAGCTGGTGAATGGTATCAAGAACTCTTAGGGACAATAGAGAATAGTTCTCAAATATCCAATGAGGCAGATTTGGTTTTTACAGAGCTTTTTATGAATGCCTATGAGCATGGGAACCTTGGAATAGATAATAGAGTGAAACATAGACTTATAGAAGAAGACAGTTACTTTGAAACACTTTTGGAAAAAGAGAAATCCTGCACAAAAAAAATCAAAGTAACACTAAGTAAAGTTAGTTATAAAACTACTGAGTATGTTGTTACACAGATAAATGATGAGGGTGAAGGGTTTGATACTCAGATACTTAGTGAGATTTTTAGAAATTCACAGATTTTTAATGGTCGTGGCGTTTTTATCTCTCGTAAAAATTCTCTAGGAATCTACTACAACTCTAAAGGGAATTCAGTTCTCTACTTAAATAGAATTATGAGTGAAAAATAGGTATAATTTCAAAAAAAATTTGAGGAACTACAATGTCTGCAAAAGAAGAAGCACTAGATTATCACTTAGCAAAAGGTGAGTTTGAGACCAATGGTAAAACAGGGACACTTTTAACGAAGTCTTGTAGTAC
This sequence comes from Campylobacterota bacterium, assembly GCA_034660715.1. Lineage (GTDB taxonomy): Bacteria > Campylobacterota > Campylobacteria > Campylobacterales > Sulfurimonadaceae > Sulfurimonas. Next base: position 4,479 of record JAYEJR010000088.1, read on the forward strand.
TCAAAAAGAGTTAGCTCTTGCTTATAGTCCAGGAGTGGCGTTTCCATGTCTAGAGATAGAAAAAGATGTTGAGACTGCTTATGACTATACTAACAAAGGAAACCTTGTTGCTGTTATCAGTGATGGGACAGCAGTGTTAGGTCTTGGTGACATCGGGCATCTTGCCAGTAAGCCTGTTATGGAAGGTAAGGGTGTTTTATTTAAATCTTTTGCTAATGTAGATGCTATTGATATAGAGTTAAACACAAAAAACACAGAAGAGATCATCAAAATAGTATCTTCAATGGCTGATAGTTTTGGTGGAATCAACTTAGAAGATATCTCAGCTCCAAGATGTTTTGAAATAGAGCGGCGTTTAAAAGAGATCTGTAATGTGCCTGTCTTTCATGACGATCAGCACGGTACAGCCGTTATCACAACCGCTGGACTTATGAATGTCATAGAGATGAGTGGTAAAAAAGTAGAAGAGCTTAAAGTAGTTATCATCGGTGCAGGTGCAGCAGGAATAGCTTGTGGAAATATGTACAAGTTACTAGGTGTAAAAAATATCACTATGCTTGACTCTAAAGGTGTTATACATAGTGGTCGTCAAGATTTAAATGAATACAAAAAAGCTTTTGCTTTTGATACAGATGATAGAAACTTAGAAGATGCTATGAAAAATGCTGATATGGTTCTTGGTCTTTCTAAACCTGATCTTATCACTGAAGAGATGCTTAAAAGTATGTCTGATACTCATCCAATCATCTTCGCATGTGCAAATCCAAATCCAGAGATAACACCACCAGAGGCAAAAGCTGTTCGTCCTGATGTAATCATAGGAACAGGAAGAAGTGACTACGCTAACCAAGTTAACAATGTTTTAGGATTTCCACAAATCTTTAGAGGTGCTCTTGATGTAAGAGCCACTAAAATCACTGAGAACATGAAAATGGCAGCAGCAAAAGCTTTAGCCGCCCTAGCAAAAGAGGAAGTTCCAGCGATAGTGAAAGCAGCGCACAACAGAGAAGAGATGGCATTTGGTAGTGAGTATGTGATTCCCTCACCATTTGATAGACGAGTTCTTATTTGGGTTGCATCAGCGGTAGCTGCAGCAGCGATAGAAGATGGTGTAGCTAGAGTAAAGAACTTCGATATAGACGCTTATAGAATTAAGCTAGAGGGACTTGCAAAACACCTTGATGGTAACTCTTAAACTAGCTTTTTGCTAGTTTATAAAACTTTTTAAGTCCGCGTTTGGCTTTAAAGTCTACTTCGTAAGAGATCAACTTAAGATACTCTAAAATCTCTTTTTCCTCTATACCTGTTCTTTGTGAAGCTTTAGTAAGAAGGTAGCGAGGAATCTTTACTTGGTGTTTTAAAAACTCAACTTCTATTTTTTTATAGAGCTTTTTATCCTTGTGATAGCAAAGAAGGGCAAAAACAAAAGGAAGATTATATTTAGTATTCCACTCGTTTGCTAAGTCAATATAGTCACTGTTTTGTAAGGCATAACGTAGAGCCTTATCCCCTATAAGAACTTCACCTTTTACCTTAAGTATATCTGCTAAAACATTTGAAGATGCAGATTCAGTGTCGCTTTTAGATACTTTGTTTGGAACAACAAGAACACTTTTAACTTGCGCTCTAGCAATAATACCAAGTCCAACATGTTGAGACTTTTTAGCACTGATACTAGAGATAAACGCAGCATCTACTCGAGAAGCATGGAAGGCTGCATTTATTTTTGAAGGTACTCCGCGTTTATACTCCATGCCCATTTTTGCACTTGAGCCTTTTGTAAAACGCTTCATAAAAACATGAAAAGGGAGTAAGTTAAGATATTCTATTTTTCCAAAAACCATAAAAGAATTATACACTGCTTAACTTATCTTTGATATAATCACACTAATATAATAGAAGGTAATACAATGATAACAGTAGACTTTTTAGGACCAATAAAAAAACCAAGTTTGAAGTTAGATATAAGTAACTTAAGCGAACTGGCAATAATTTTACAACAAGACGAAGAGATGAGTGAGTGGCTTGAGAACTGTGCAGTTGCAGTGAATGACACATTAGTCTCATCTCTTGAGGCAACTTTAAAGGATGGAGATAAGGTATCTCTACTTCCTCCTGTTTGTGGAGGCTAATCTATGTTAAATATATATAATGGACCTCTTGATGTCGCAGGAATCCTGAAGGATTGGTATGAAGAAGAAGCACGAAGTAATCATGGTGCGTATATACCTTTTGTCGGAACAGTAAGAGATGAAGATGAGATAGAAGGCTTGAGCTTTGATATATATGACCCTATCCTTTATCGATGGTTTAATGAGTGGGAAGCTAAAGCAACACAAAGAGGTGCAAAGGTTAAGATGGCACACTCTCGTGGAGATGTAAAAGTACACCAATCATCCTATATAGCTGCTGTTTTTTCACCTAAACGCCGTGTGGCTTTAGAGCTTATTGATGAGTTTGTAGAAGACTTTAAAGCTTCTGCTCCTATATGGAAGTATGATCTTAAAGGTGGTAAACGTGTCTATGCACTTGATCGCTCTACCGCTATAAAAGGCAGTGGACTTTTAGGGAAAAAATCATGAATCTACTCTCGTATGAAACAAGCCAAAACATGCTTGAACTACTCGATGTAAATAGTAGTAGATTTGAGAGAGTTCCTTTAAGTGCTTCACTTGGAAGAGTTTTAGCTTCAGATATAGTTGCAGAGTTTAATGATCCTCAGTTTCCAACTGCATCAATGGATGGTTATGCTGTAAAACATGCAGACCTGGAGAGTGGTGTTATAACTGTTTTAGGTGATAACCCTGCTGGTCATGACGAGACAAGAGTTCTAAAATCTGGGGAGTCTATAAAAACTTTTACTGGTTCTATGATGCCAGAGGGTGCAGATACTCTCATTCAGATAGAAAATGTTACTTATGAAGATGGTAAGATTACCATAAATGATGCAGTACCTTTAGGCTTTTCAGTGAGACCTGTAGGTGAGGGTTATAAGTCTGGGGATGTTCTTATAACTAAAGGAACTAAGATAGGTTTCGCTGAGATAGGTGTGATGGCAGGGCTCAACCAAGTAATGGTTAAAGTTGTTGTTCGCCCTCGTGTTGGAGTGATTGCAACTGGTAGTGAGATTTTAGACCTAGGTGAAAACTCAGACAATCCTGCACAGATACGTAGTTCAAACAACTATACACTTGCTGCACTATTTGAGCAAGCAGGAGCTGAAGTTATACAGCTTGGAACTGCTCTTGATGATAAAGATGCCATCATGGCTACATTTGAGACTGCTTTAGAGTCTGTAGATATACTTGTAAGTACAGGTGGAGTGAGTGTTGGTGATTATGACTTTGTAAAAGATGTAGTGCCGCGTTTAGGTGCGAGTGTTGTGTTTAAGGGTGTTGGTATAAAACCAGGTCGCCATATCATGGTTGCACAGATGGAGTCAAAGTTTATACTTGCACTTCCTGGATTTGCTTACTCGTCCACAGTAACAGGTATTCTTTATGCTCTTCCTCTCATCTCAAAAATGTTAGGCAAGAAAGAAGCATATAGAACCGTCGCAGCAAAACTTCAAGAAGATTTTACTTCGCGCAGTCGTTTTACAGAGTTTACAGCCTGTAATGTAGTTGTTGAAGATGGTGAGTATGCTATAAACTTTGAAGATAAAAAAGTAGGAAGCTCTGCAATCCTTACAAATATGCTCAATCAAAGTGCACTTATGGTTGCAGGTGAAGAGGATAAATTCCTTGAAGCAGGAACATATGTAAATGTGATTTTACTGGAGAGTTTTTAGATGCAAGCTATATCGATTGACATACAGAACAATGAAGTAAAAGAGATAGAGATCCAGATGCAGGCAAACACAGTCTATAGTTTTTTTAACTCTATACTGATTGATGAGTTGTCTGGTATAAATGAGCATGTGATTTATACAGATGCAAATGCACTTAGTAAGAGAAAAAAAGCTTACTTCATAGGTGAACAGTTAGTTCTTGGCGACTCTTTAGTTCATGGTAGAAGTGGCATGGAAGATAGAGATGTAGTTATCAAAAAAGAGGAACTAGACTCTTTGATAAACTTAGACGTCAATAAGTTTTATCTCGATGTACTTGAACTTTTAGCTACAACTGAGATAAATCTCTATAGAAGTTTCACTGTTCTAAGAGAAAATGAGGCTATAGAGCTTAACTGCGAATGGGTTCTATATACTTTTAACATTGCGGATGAAAGAACACAAGAGTATTTCATAACTGAACTACAAAAGGTGATAAGTGCAGATGAAGATACTGAAGCTTATATGAAAAAAATGGCTACATTAGCTCTAAACGCAGCGGGTAATTAAATACTTTTTTAAAAGAGTGTGCCCTCGAGAGCTTTGAGTCTGAAGCTTCTTCTATGTATGGGAGAGTAACCATTCTCTTTAATCATCTCAATGTGTAGTTTCGTCCCATAACCTTTATGCTTTTCAAAACCATACTCAGGATAAGTTTTTGAATCCCTGATAATGTTTAAATCATGCACTACTTTAGCTAAGATAGATGCAGCACTAACCTCGGCAACTTTTCCATCTGCCTTTACCATGGTATCTAAGCCTTCAACACCAAAAGTAGTATTTCCATCAAAAAGGTACTCATCGGCATTTAGAGTAAACTTTATCTCTTCTAGTGCTTTTGTCATGCATTTGGATATTCCAAACTCGTCTATCTCTTGAGGGGATATGATGACTACATGATTGATTGTGTTAGGAAGTATCTCTTCAAAAAGCTCATACCTTCTTTTTTCACTAATTTTTTTAGAGTCATTAAGACCAGCTATATCCGTGTCTGAGTAAAAAATACACCCTGCAACAACTAAATCTCCAGCGATAGGTCCACGACCCGCTTCATCAATTCCACATAACAACTAGGCACTCCTTGAGTATTTTAACTCTGTTTAGCAACTTCAAACTTACCTATGGCACACGAGACAAAACTTTTCGCCTTCGCTCCACTATCTTCGATGAAACCAAGGTTTTCATCATTCATAGGATAGCCTAAAGATTTTAGTGCAACTCTTAAGTCTGTTTCTTTTTCTTCTTTTATATCAAGAGTAATTTCTCTAGGCATCAAGTCTAGATTAACTTCTATATTACCAAACTCATCTGCAAGTTTTGTTTTAAGAGTATTAGCACAACCGCCACACTTAACATTATCAACTCTGTAAGTTTTCATTTTATCTCCTTTATTGTAAGTATTATAGTAGTTTATTGTGTACGGTTAGTGTATTAATCACCTAAAGCCCATATGTCAAAAGGAAGCATTTCTACTTTTGATAGTGGATGGGAGATACTTCCCTCTTTATTCATAGTAACAGCAGTCACTTTTTTAATGGAGTGGGTAAATATAAAAGCCTCTATAGACTCTAGCTTTTTAAAGAGTTGTCTCTCGTCGGTAAAAGGTTTAGAAAGTATGATTTCATCGCTTGATGGCAGATAAAAATCTATATCATCATCATAGTAACATTCGATACCAGACTTTAGTAACTCAAGAAAAATCATATTTTCAAAAAGTCGTCCAAAGTTTTTCTCTATTGAGAGAGCACCTTTAATAGAGGTGTCACAAAGATAAACTTTTTTAGTAGCTCTAAGATGGTTAAACTTAGAGAGCAGATGTATATAGTTTTTAGCCTCTAAAGCTTCAAAGGATTTATAGAGTTTATCTTTAGAGATTTTTCTAGTGAGTTTTAGACGCTCGTATATAGTGAATGCAGAAATCTTTTGAGACATGAACTTAGCAGACAAAGCGATGATATCGAACTCTATATCATCGAGTGCATACTTAAGGGTTTTTTGAAGATATGCTTGGCGTTCATCTATCGCTACTTTATGCATAGCACTAAAGCCACCTAGCTGAAAAAAGTGATTTAGAGTACTTGAGTCAAACTTATGCTCAAATCCAAGGAACTCTTCATAATCTAATGGAAAGAGTTGTATGTTTTGAAGTACATCAATGTCAAGTCTTACTTGGGAAGTAATAATAAGCTGAGATACATTTGCAAACTTAATAGCTTCATTGTAGTTATCTAAAACCAATACATCTATTTTATTCTTATTACAATAAGATGTAAGAGAATTGTTAAGATCATCTACATCTATACGAATATCCAAACAATCTATATATAGATAAGAGCTTTTTTTCAATGAGAGAAGATAGTTTTTGACAAGTTGTGTTTTGCCAGATTGAGATATTCCATTTATCTGGTAACTTTTATCATCAATAAATACTTTTCTATCATGATATTTTTCAACATGTAGATCCATTTTATAAAACTCTTCAAGTAAAATTTCCATAAATATCCTAAATTTTTGTATATCTAATTTTATCACTTCCTTATTAAAAGGAAATAAATTTTATCTAAATTCACTTTTTAGTGCCTAAATCCTTGAATATTGGAAGTAGTCTGGGTATAATTCCGCACCCTAAAAAATAGTGGTTAATAGTTAGGTGACGCCTAACGAGTTCTTTTAGAAGGAAAATTATGGAAAAAATTCGTTTAAAATTGAAAGCTTACGATCATCGTGTACTTGATAGATCTGTAGCATCAATAGTTGAGGCTGTAAAGCGTACAGGTGCTGCAATTCGTGGTCCAATCCCTTTACCAACAAAGATTCGTAAGTATACAGTACTTAAATCAGTTCACGTTAACAAGAAAGCTCGTGAGCAATTTGAGATTCGTATGCACGCTAGAATGATTGATATCGTTTCTGCTACGCCAGAGACTGTAGATTCATTAATGAAGCTTGATCTTGCACCAGAAGTAGACGTAGAAGTACGTTCTATGGATAAGTAAGGAGTTCGTAGTGGAATATATTGTTGAAAAAATCGGTATGAGCCGTACAATCACAGTTCCTGCTAAGCCAGTTACTCTTTTAAGAGTTCTTGACCAACAGGTTTGTGAAGTTAACGAAGGTACTGCAGTTGTAGCTTATAACAGTGGTAAAAAAATGAATAAAGCAATTGAAGGTCAACAGAAAAAGTATAGCCTTTCTGCAGAGTATAACCGTTTTGTTACTTTAGAAGTAGCAAACACTGAAGCTGGTGAATTAGACATCGCTCCATTAGCAGAAGCTAGTGTAGTTAAATCTACTTTCAACACTAAAGGTCGTGGTTTTGCTGGTGCTATGAAACGCTGGAACTTTGGTGGTGGTCCTGCATCTCACGGTCATAGATTTGGTCGTAGAACAGGTTCTATCGGTAATGCTGAGTGGCCAGGTCGTGTAATGAAAGGTAAGAAAATGCCAGGACATTACGGAAACTCACAAAATAGTGTGA
>JAYEJR010000089.1:0-34771 GCA_034660715.1 Campylobacterota bacterium
TATCGGTTTTCCATATACTATTATCATTGGAAAAGAGTTAGTCAATGGACAAGTTCAGATATTTGATAGAAAAACTACTGAAAAAACTGCAGTAAATGCAGACGAGATATTTTCTAAAGTGATGGAACTACTTTAGTGATTTACTTTTTAGTTTACTTACTTTTAGAAGTACTTATCTCTGTTAATATCTCATCTTCTATATGTGGGTTAGCTACTTTTTTTGAGATAGTCGCAAGTGCTTTAGTAGGTATAGCTATACTTGTAAACTTTAGAAAAACACTTATGGAAAATATGAGTGCAGTCTCTTACAACTGTATCGACTTAGAGCAGTTTCAAAAACTCAACCTGTTTACACTGATTGGTGCTATGCTACTTATTATCCCAGGATTTTTAACAGATATTTTTGGTATATTATTACAGTTTAGTGTCATTACGAGTATGATTGTTAACCGTTATAATGTAAAATCGGGAAAATGTAATAGCTCATTTAGTGAGCAAAATAACTTGAAAAAGGATTCAGATGTCATTGATGTTGAAATTATCAGCGATAACACTACTATTAAGTAGTCTAGCAAATGCAAGTGCGACGAGTGAAAAAATAGAAAAATATTTAGAGAATGAGTTTGGAGACAATCCAAGAATAAAAAGTCTTACAGTAAAAGTGGCAGATGAAAAAGCACTCCCTTCTCTTAAAGGCTGGAGTAGTTATGTTGTAGATATTTCAGCGTATTTAAAAGCGAAGCCAAAAGAGAAGATAGAGCAGAAGATGATCTGGTTCTCAAATGGTCAGGTGATTACAAAAGAGTTAACAGGTCTTGCTCATGGTGAAAACTATGTAGACTTAGTAAAGCCAGACTTTCAAAAAGAGTACTATAAAAAAGAAAACTTAGTATATGGAAATGCAAACGCCAAACACCGTGTAGCTATCTTTTCTGATCCACTATGTCCATTTTGTACATCTTTCGTTCCTAAGGCTATAGAGGAGATGAAAAAACAGCCAAATGATTTTGCAGTCTATTATTATCACTATCCTATCATTAGAATTCACCCAGCAGCAGCAATCATCGTGCGTGCAGCAGTAGTAGCCGAGCATAAAGGTATCAAAGACGTAACGGTAAATATGTACAAAACTAAGGTTGACCCTAGAGAGAAAGATGTTGCAAAGATTTTAAAAGCATTTAACAAGGTAGTAGGTTCTAATGTAACACAAAAAGAGGTTCAAGATCCAAAAATCGCTGCTCAAATTGCAAGTGATGAGAAGATAGCTCGAAATGTTTTTGTTAGCGGAACACCAAGTGTTTACTTTGATGATAAAGTTGATAAAACTCGTACAAAATATAAAAAGTTTTTAAAATAATGACAAAACTAACTATCGCGACAAGAGTTTCAGATCTTGCTTTGTGGCAAGCATATCATATAAAAGAGAGAGTTGAAGCAGCTTACCCTGAGATAGAAGTTGTTCTTAACAAGATAGTGAGTAACGGAGATAAGGTTTTAGATAAACCACTTGCACTTATTGGTGGCAAAGGCCACTTTACAAAAGAGCTTGAAGATGCGATGCTCGCTGGTGAAGCAGATATGGCAGTTCATAGTCTCAAGGATGTTCCTACTTATATACCAAAGGGTTTAGAGCTTACTGCAGTCACACAAAGACAAGATCAGAGTGATGTCTTTCTCTCACATAAGTATGCTTCTCTTGATGAGTTACCAGAAGGTGCTGTAGTTGGAACAACTAGTCTTAGACGACGTATGCAACTTCTTAAACAAAGACCTGATTTAAAAGTAAAAGATTTACGTGGAAATGTAAATACAAGACTTAGAAAATTAAGTGAAGGTCAATATGACGCTATTATCTTGGCATGGATAGGACTTAATAGATTGGATTTACTTAAAGATATTCCATTTACTGATAAGCTCTCACTTGATATGATGATACCACCAATGGGACAAGCAGCACTTGGTATAGAGATAGTCAAGAAAAATAATAAACTTCGTGAAATAGCAATAGGACTTAATGATCCAGATACCTTTATATGTACTAAGATAGAGCGTGACTTTATTGCTAAGATAGGAGCAGGATGTTCTGCACCTGTAGCTTGTAATGCTGTTCGGAATGAAAATGATATTGTTTTAAGAGTAATGTTAGGTTTTCCAGATGGTACAAATGTAATGAATGAAAAAGTTGTTGCAAACGTACGTGAAGCAAGAGACTTAGGGTCGCAACTAGCTGATAAAATGATAAAAGATGGTGCACTAGAGTTACTTAAAAATGCAGAAAAAGTGGCGTTTAAAGATGAAATGCCACAAAGACTCTAAAAGAAAAAATTAATTTATAAAGATAAAAGCATGCAAAAAACAATAGACCTTTTAAAAAAAAATAATGAATTAATAGTGATAGAAGAAGCTTTAGACATATATTTAGAGATCCCTCATTTAGCATATGCTGAAGTTAAAAAAGTTGATGGTGGTAAAGCACTTCTTTTTACAAATGTAATAGACAACAAGAGTAATCAGAAGTTTGAAGAACCTGTACTTATGAATGTATTTGGCTCTTACAAACGCTGTGAAATTCTTTTTGGTCGTACTATCGAGTCTGTTGCAGATGAGATAACAAAACTACTACATATGAAACCACCAGCAGGCTTTTTAAATAAAGTTTCAATGGCAAAAGAGCTCTTCTCTCTTAAAAATATTTTCCCTAAAAAGTTAAAAGGGGAGGGTGCATGTCAAGAGATTCAATTCTTTGAAGATGAAATCGATTTAACTAAACTACCAGTTCTTACTACATGGGAGCAAGATGGTGGTCCATTTATCACTATGGGACAAGTCTATACTCAGTCACTTGATGGAGAAATGGTAAACCTGGGTATGTATCGACTGCAAGTCTATGATAAAAATCATCTAGGAATGCATTGGCAGATTCATAAAGATAGTTCACATTTTTTCGATCAGTATCAAAAAGCAGGAAAGAAAATGCCGGTTAGCATAGCTATAGGTGGTGATCCACTCTATACTTGGTGTGCAACTGCCCCTCTGCCATATGGTGTAAATGAACTTCTAATGTATGGACTTATTACTAAAAAGCCAGCACAACTTGTTAAGTCACTAACTACACCTCTGTATATACCTAAAGATGTAGACTATGTGATAGAGGGTTGGGTTGATACAGATGAACTGAAAATTGAAGGTCCATTTGGTGATCATACTGGTTACTATACTTTAGAAGAGCCGTACCCTGTGATGGAAGTTTCTGCTATAACTATGAAGAAGAAAAGAACCTTTCTTGCGACTGTTGTTGGTAAACCACCTTTAGAAGATAAGTACATGGGTTGGGCAACTGGTAAGATATTTTTCCCACTTTTAAAAACAACAGTTCCTGATTTACTTGACTATCACATGCCTGAAAATGCCGGTTTTCATAATCTTATACTTGCAAAGATGCAACCGCTTTATAAAGGACATGCAAAACAGTTCATGCATGCTTTTTGGGGTGCTGGTCAGATGAGTTTTGTAAAACACGCAATTTTTGTAGATGAAAAAGCACCATCGCTTGATAACTATGAGTCATTTGCTACATATGTACTCAATAGGTTTACACCCAAAAATATGTTTATTACAGAAGGAATCCTTGATGCACTTGATCACTCTTCTCCAGAGACATTAGTTGGTGGTAAGTTAGGTATAGATGCAACAGCCGCTAACAAGATCGAAGGACCTAATCTACTCGGTGATGAAGAACTACTAGCTGAAGTGAAAGAGTTGATTCCTGATGCTGTTCAATTACATCAGTATATGCGTAGAACAAAAAATCCTATCACTGTTATTAGTGTTAATAAAACAAAAAATGCCAAAGAGTATTTTGAAGCACTTATATCATTAAGTACAAACATGAGAATAGTTGTTTTTGTTGATGAGGAGAAAAATGATGTGTTTAATCCTTATATGCTTATATGGCGTGTAACAAACAACATGGATGCATTACGAGATGTTTATCAGTCAGGCTTGATGGTTGCTATAGATGGAACAAATAAGTCTAAAGTTGATGGCTTTACTAGGGAATGGCCAGATGATGTGGATTGCACTCAAAGTGTTATCGAAGATTTAAAGAAAAAGTCTCTTTGGGACTTAGATGAAAATCTAAATAAAAAGTATCAATTGTAGCTAGTTACTAGCATTAAAAATTAAATTTATGTGATATAAGGAAATTATAATAATTTCTAATGTAATATAAAACAATAATTTAAAAGAAGGGTATTTATGACTAAATTTTTATTAATACTTTTATCATTAGCTATTTTATCTGTAACATCTTCGAATGCTGCTATATATAAAGGACAGAGAGTTTTTGTAAAAAAATGTCTCAAGTGTCATGATGGTGGACAAGAGTTCGTTGCGCAGTATAAAATGAAGAAATGGAAAAAATGGATGAAGAAAAAGGGTAAACCTCTTGCTCAGCTTCACCTAAAAAACAAAAAAGCTAAAAAGTCTTGGAAATACTTTAAAAGTAAAAAGTATACTAAGAAAACAAAACACTTGAAACAATTCGTTGTTGAGTATGCAAAAGATAGCGGTAATGTTCCTGCTTGTAACTAAAGATAACTTCTAAGAGTTGTTATATTTAAAGCAGTACTTCTGCTTTAATCCTCCCCAATACTTTGTAAAATCATCATATTTCGCTAAAATACAAAACTTTTAAATCTACCAAGGAATTTACCAAATGGATAAAATGTGGTCAGGACGCTTCTCTGCAAGTGCATCAAGTTTATTAGATCAGTTTAATGCTTCGATAATGTTCGATAGAAAACTTTATCGTGAAGATATTGAGGGTTCTTTAGCCCATGCTGCAATGCTTGCAAAACAGGGAATACTTACTAGTGATGAGCTTATAGAAATCACTAATGGTTTAAATCAAGTTATGAAAGAGATTGAGTCTGGCGAATTTGAGTGGAATATATCTGATGAAGATCTCCATATGGGAATTGAGAAAAGATTAACGGCTATTATTGGTGATAGTGGCAAAAAACTTCATACTGCAAGAAGTAGAAATGACCAAGTCGCAGTTGATTTTAGACGTTATGTTCTGCGCCAAAACTTAGAAATAGTAGATGCTATAAAACTTTTAATGCAAGAAATTATAGTTGTTGCAGATAAACATACAGAGACTCTAATCCCTGGTATGACACACTTACAACATGCACAACCTATTAACTTTGGCTTTCATTTAGGTGCATATCTCTCAATGTTTAAACGTGATATTGCAAGATTTGAAGACTCTTATAAACGCAATAACATCTCTCCACTTGGTTGTGCTGCACTTGCTGGAACACCACACAATGTTGATCGTGAAATGACAGCAGAACTGCTTGGTTTTGATAGTGTAAGTGTAAACTGCTTAGATACAGTAAGTGATAGAGATTTTGCTTTAGAGATTCTTTTCAACATATCTACAATGATGATGCATATTTCACGTTTAAGCGAAGAGTTAGTTATGTGGTCATCGTATGAGTTTGGCTTTGTTGAACTAAGTGATGAGTACTCAACAGGTAGTTCTATCATGCCTCAAAAGAAAAACCCTGATGTTCCAGAACTTCTTCGTGGAAAGACTGGTCGTGTATATGGTTCACTAATGGGACTTTTAACAGTTATGAAAGGACTTCCACTCGCTTATAACAAAGACACTCAAGAAGATAAAGAGGGTGTTTTTGATTCTGTGGAGACAGCTACAATCTCATTAGAGATACTTAAAGAAGCTATCAAAACTATGGAAGTAAAACCACATAATATGGAATCAGCATGTGCTATTGGACATCTATCAGCTACTGACTTGGCTGACTACTTAGTTGAAAAATGTGATATCCCTTTTCGTGAAGCACACTTCATAACTGGTCGTGCCGTTGCAAAAGGTGAGGAATTAAAAACAGACTTATCAAAAATGGATTTTAAATACCTCAAAGAAATTGATGAGCGCATCAATGAAGATGTAATAGAATACCTTGGTCTTCGTCACTCTATGAATGCAAGATCATCTGAGGGTGGTACTTCAAGCCAGAGAACAAAAGAACAACTAGAACATTTCAAAAATTACTTAGGGAATAAATAATGAAAATAACAGTATCACATAAAGATGAGATGAAGTTTGAAGCAAAAACTGCAAAGAGTAGTTTTATTATTGATTGTCCAACAATCTCACCAATAGAGTACTTTCTATCTGGCCTTATTACTTGTAGTGCGACAGATATAATACTTATACCTAAAAATCAAGGTAAAACTGTAACTGATTTAGTTGTAGATGGAGAAGTTCTGAGAAATGAAGCTCACCCTTGTAAATTTAATACTCTTCATTTAACATATAGTTTTAATTCTGATGCTGATGATATAACTGCAGGTCGTTGGGTAATGGCATCGGTTGAAACTTACTGTTCAACTATAAATACTATTCGTGATACAACTAAAATAACTTACTCTATAACTCATAATGGCAATTTAATAAAAGAGAATCAAGAGATGATTTCTGGTGGTGGAAGTGATCTTGATATGGGAAATATAGAAGCCTGCCCAAGCTAAAAATAACTTCATATTTTGTGGTTACTCTTAATCGGCTGGCAGTAGCCATGCCTTTTTTTAAGAGTGCCTAGAACTATTTTGCTATTTTGATTATTCTACTGTTTTAAAACTTCTTCTTATCAAATTCTTTCAATTTTATTGCATTTTGCCATCTTTTTCACATTTAATTTAATTATCATCTAAAATACAATCAGAAAAGAAATAGAAATAAGGAATTTGATATGTTTGAAATGACAATGGTCTTAATGGCAACAGCAGTTTTAGGAATGATAGCTTATGAATTTATAATGACTTTAAAAGGAAGGGAGTGGGGAGAAAACGCAAGTAACTTTTTTTAAGTAGTACTGGCGTTTAGAAGGACTTATTAGAGGCTGTTTTTTGGGTCTGAATCACTAAAGTGGCCCCATTTAAGTTTTGTCCCACCGAGAATGTGAAAGTGTAAGTGTTTTACTTCTTGGCCACCATTTTCACCAATGTTTGTGATAACTCTATATCCACTTTTATCGATACCCACATCTTTTGCAACACCTTGAATAAAACTAGTCATTCCAGCCATAGTTTCAGGTGTAACTTCTATAAAACTATCAACATGTATTTTTGGTATTGCTAAAATATGAACAGGTGCTTTTGGATTTATATCATGAAAAGCGATAAAATCATCATTTTGGGCGATAATGTTTGAAGGGATTTCTTTATTTACAATTTTACAAAATAGACACATAATATGGTTCCTTATTTTTCTTTGATTATATCACAACAAAAGCTCAATGAAGCTATTTATTAGTAATATTTTTATATAATCTCTTTAAAATTTGTAAAAGTAATATTTGATTAATTACTTAATATTGGAGACTCTATATTGAAAGAGTGGTATGATAAAATAAATGAGGCAACTGCTGTTGAAACACTTGAAGAGATACGCATTGCCGTATTTGGTAAAAAAGGTGTTTTAGCTGCAGAGTTTCTAAAGATGAAAGATCTCTCAGGTGCCCAAAAAGGCAAGCTAGCAAAAGAGTTAAACACTCATAAGTCAGCATTGATGAATGAATTTACAGCAAAAAAGATTACACTACAAACAGAAGCTTTAAAAGAAGCTATGAAAGCAGAAGCTATAGATGTTTCTCTATTCTCTACTAAGAGCTCTGCTGGTGCATTACACCCTGTTATGGAAACTATGGATAGAATTGTAGAATATTTCTCATCTATGAATTTTGCAGTTAAAACTGGTCAAATTGTTGAAGATGACTTTAATAACTTTGAAGCACTTAACCTTCCTAAATATCACCCAGCACGTGATATGCAAGATACATTTTATTTTAAAGATGAAATGATGCTTCGTACTCACACTTCTCCTGTTCAAATCAGAACAATGATGAATAGTAAACCGCCTATCCGTATGATAGCTCCTGGTGCAGTTTTTCGTCGTGACTATGACTTGACACATACTCCTATGTTTCATCAGGTTGAAGGACTACTAGTTGAGAAAGAGGGAACTGTTTCATTTGCTAACCTGAAGTTCATTTTGGAAGATTTCTTAAGATATATGTTCGGTGATGTAGAAGTACGTTTTCGTCCATCTTTCTTCCCTTTTACAGAACCTTCTGCTGAAGTGGATATTTCATGTGTTTTCTGTAAGGGAGATGGTTGTCGTGTATGTTCACAAACTGGATGGTTAGAAGTTTTAGGATGTGGAATAGTTGATCCTAATGTATTTGAAGCTGTAAACTATAAAGATGTAAGTGGATATGCATTTGGACTGGGTGTTGAGCGTTTCGCTATGCTTATTCATCAGATTGGAGACCTTCGTTCACTTTTTGAAGGCGATATAAAACTACTGGAGCAATTTCAATGATAGTAACAAGATCGTGGTTAAATGAGTGGATTGATTTAAGCTCAAAAACAACTGAAGAAATTGCTAAAGTATTTAACTCTATAGGTTTAGAGGTAGATAGAATAGAAGAGTATCGAGTGCCTAATAAGATTATATTTGGTAAGGTACTAGAGTGTGAAAAACACCCTGATGCGGATAAGCTGAATATCTGTCAAGTAGATATTGGTACGAGTGTAAGACAAATAGTTTGTGGTGCTTCAAATGTGAGAGCTGGATTAAATGTAGCTGTAGCTGTTCTTGGCGCTCAAATGCCAAGTGGTTTAGTTATTAAACCTGTAAAACTTCGTGGTATTGATTCTGATGGAATGATCTGTTCTGCAAGTGAAATTGGACTTCCAGACTTAGATGCTGGTATACTTGAAATCGATGAGAGTATGGGTTCTTTTAAGTTAGGTGACGAAGTATCTACAAACCCTTTTTTCAATGATGACTTAATTGACATAGAATTAACTGCAAATAGAGGTGACTGTCTAAGTATCCGTGGTGTTGCACGTGACCTATCTGCTGCTTTTGATATTCCTGTTAAAGAGTATATTACTACTGATAATGATGAAAAACGCGGGATAGGACGAGTACTTTCACTTGTTTATGATAAAGATTTGGATGTAAACCTTAGCTACAAAGCACTCAGCTTAAAAGATTTAAATGTACCTCTTTTAGTGAAACTAAGATTAGCACAGATTGAAGAAAAACGTGAAAGTGATGTTGAAAAGATACTTCTCTATGTAACTCAAAGTACAGGTGTAATTCTTAGAGCTTATAACCATCAGTTCTTCTGTTCAGATGATGAAAAGATGGCTAAGGTTAAGCTTGGAGAAAACGAAGATGGTTTTGCATACATTCACTCAAAAGAGAGTGCATCAATAGTTGGTGTTATTCAAAATGATGAGTCAAGAACAGTTAATGAAGAGAGTACAATACTTCTAGAAGCTTCTTATATCCCACCTGATATCATCAGTAAAAAAATGTCAGAAGCTAAGATAGAGTCTGGACCTATGTTCTATAAAACATCACGTGGTAGTGAGCCTGAACTAAATGGAGGTCTCTCTTACTGTATTGATCTTATCGAAGCAAGTTCAAACTCTTCTACTTTTGGTGGTATGATAGAACTTGGAAATTCATATAAAGAAAAAGTTGTAATCGTTACCAAGCAAGAGATTGATGAAATCATTGGTGCAAGTATAGATAAAGCCGTAGTAGCAAATATCCTTAAAAACCTTGGATTTAATACATCTAAATCTTCTACAGATAACTTTGTGATTAGTGTTCCTCAATTCCGTCATGATATTGTAAATAAACAAGATATAGTAGAAGAGATTGTAAGAATGGTTGGAATAGATAACATTCCATCTAAGCCATTTATCCTTACAGAAGACAATAGACTTGAAGATAACTACTTTGAATACAAAAAGCGTTCTACTTTTAGACATCGTGCTGCACAAAGTGGTTTTTATGAATCAATACACTTTGTATTTGATGAGAAAAAAGTTTTAAACTCTTATGGTTTTGAAACTACTGTAGATGAGCTTGAACTACTAAACCCAATAGTTCAGACACTAGATACGTTAAGACCAACTCTTTTAACAGGTCTTTTAAAAGCAGCATCTGCTAACATCAAGAATGGTTATTCAAGTGTAAGACTTTTTGAAATTGGTTCTGTTTTTACTCCAAAAAGAGAAGAGTCTTATAATATGAGTTTCATTTTTAGTGGAGATAAAGAGGTAGAGAGTCTTTCAAATACTGGTAAACCAGCTAAAATAGACTTCTCAACTTTCGTTCAGAAAATATCTGATGTTATAGGAGCTGTAGAACTTAGAACTTATGAGACATCACACTCTCTTTCTCATACATACCAATCAGCACAAGTAATTGTTGCTGGTGAGGTTGTTGGAGAACTTTTCCGTGTTCACCCAGATGTAGAAAAAGCATATGACTTAGATGTTACCTTTATGTGTGAGTTAGATTTTTCTAAAATTCCACATGGACTAAAAACTGCTGTTAAAACTTCAAAATATCAAGCCTCTTTTAGAGACTTAAGTTTGATTATGCCCGAAGCTATGAGTTATGAAAAAGTTAAAAGTGTAATTGAAACAAGTGCAACGAAAGAACTTGTTCGTTTTTACCCTGTTGATAAGTATAGTGATGAGGCTTTAGCTGAAAATATGAGTTTGAGTATACGTTTTGTACTTCAGTCTCATGAAAAAACTTTAGAAGAAGAAGATATTACTTTAACAATGGATAGTGTGTTAAAAGCACTTGAAAGTGAACTAGGAATTGGTCTTAGATGAGTAAAGTAACAGTCTCTCCTTCATCTACTTTTTCTTTAAAAATAAGTGAAATAGCTCCTGATAAGTCTATTTCTCATCGTAGTGTAATGTTCGCTATGCTTGCAGAAGGCATAAGTACAATAGAAAACTTTCTTAGAGCAGAAGATACGATGAACTCTTTAGAAATAGTTAAAAATCTTGGTGCTGAAGTTGTAGATGATGGCAAGGTTATCAAAATATCATCTAAAGGTATCAAAGAGAGCTTTGAAGTTTTAGACTGTGGAAACTCAGGAACAGGAATGAGACTCTTTTGTGGACTTTTAAGTTCTGCAAATGGTCATTTTGTTTTAACTGGTGATAAATATCTTCGTTCTCGTCCTATGAAAAGAGTTACTGCTCCACTTATAAATATAGGTGCAGATGTAGATGGTCGTGAAGATGGAGATCTTGCTCCTCTCTCTATTCGAGGTTCTTCCCTTAAATCTTTTAACTATGATAGTAAGATAGCTTCTGCGCAAGTTAAATCTTGTATGATACTAGCAGCTCTTCGTGCTGATGGTATCTGTACATACAGTGAACCAGAACTCTCTCGTGATCATACTGAGAGAATGTTAAAAGGAATGGGTGCCGATATTGAAGTGAAAGGTTTACAAACAACTATATCTCCAATGAAAAAGTTACTTAGTCCATTAACTATCAGAGTACCAGCTGATCCTTCATCTGCATTCTTTTTTGCAGTAGCAGCAGCTATTACTCCAGGGTCAAATATTGTTTTAGAAGGTGTAACACTAAATCCTACTCGTATAGAAGCCTTTAAAGCTTTAGAGCGAATGGGTGCAGATATATCTTATGATACAACTGATGATAAGTATGAACCTATAGGAAATATTAGTGTTAAATATGCACCACTTAAAGCAATTGTAGTTGAAGATAATATTTCATGGTTAATAGATGAGTTACCAGCTCTTTCTATAGCGATGGCTTGTGCAGAAGGTGAAAGTCTTGTGAAAAATGCAGAAGAACTCCGTGTAAAAGAGTCAGATAGAATCTCAACTGTTGTTGAAGGTCTTCGTGCCGCAAATATTAAAGTTGATGAGTATGAAGATGGTTATAAGGTGACTGGTGGAGAACTTAAATCTGCGACAGTAGATAGTGATGGAGATCATAGAATCGCAATGAGTTTTATTATTGCAGGTTTAAAATGTGGTATGGAAGTGAGTGATTTAGATTGTATCAATACATCTTTTCCAAACTTTTTTGAGCTTTTAGAAAAAATAACAAATATAGAATTTAATTCTTAAAAATAAAAAATCTAGCCAGAAGGCTTAGCTTTAGTGAGGGGAATTTTTCAAAAGAATTCACTTCTTTTAAAAAGGAGATAGAACATGCATATTGAACTTGCCGAAAATTATGGTTTTTGTTTTGGTGTAAAACGTGCGATTAAGATAGCTGAAGAAAATAGTAACTCTGTTACATATGGACCACTTATTCATAACTCTAAAGAGATAGCAAGATTAGATGCAGATTTTAAAGTTGGACTTGTAGAAGACTTTAAAACTTTTAAATCAGGTGAAAAAGTTATTGTAAGAACTCATGGTATTGTCAAGGATGAACTGGAAGCTTTAAATAAATCTGGAGTTGATGTTGTAGACGCTACATGTCCTTTTGTAACAAAACCTCAAGAAATAGCACAAGAGATGAGTGAAGCTGGTTATGATGTACTGATTTTTGGTGATCAAAAACATCCTGAGATTAAAGGTGTACAATCATACGCAACTCATGGTGCTATTGTCGTTACTGATGTGGAAGAGTTGAAAAAAATTAAGTTTCATGAAAAAATAGCACTCATTGCACAGACTACACGTAAAGTAGAAGACTATATGGATATAGCGAACTACCTTATTCCTCGATATAAAGAGGTTAGGGTTTTTAATACTATATGTAATGCAACATTTGAAAACCAGGTGGCGGTACGAGACATTTCAGAGTTAGCTGATGTAATGATTATTATTGGTGGAAAAAACTCATCAAACACAAAACAACTCTTTAATATAGCTAATGAGAAGTGTCAAGATAGTTATCATATAGAGGATGAAAATGAACTAGAAGACTCTTGGTTTAAAGATAAAGAGTTTTGTGGAGTAAGTGCTGGAGCTTCTACCCCAGATTGGATCATCCAAAATGTCCTCAATTCAATCAAAAAAAAGTGCTAATTAAACTCATAATTATTAGCACATCTCTCTTTTTTATCTACTAACCCTCTTAATTAATATCAAATAAATCTTTTTTTAGATATAATCACGACAATTTTTATGTAACAGAGGATAGGTAATGGCGTTCGATAACGAATCATTTGAAGAAGAAGAAAATTTTGCAGCAATGTTTGCAGAGAGTGAAAAGAAGCAAGAAACAAGTCGTATTGTTGAAGGCGAAATAGTTGAACTCCAGATGGAAGACAACAGAGCATTAGTAGGTGTTGGCGATAAGTTAGAAGGTATTTTAAGCCTTGACGAAATTCGTGACGAAAATGGTGAACTTAAGTTCGGTAATGGTGACAAGATTAAAGTAATGCAAATGGGTTACTATAATGAACGTCCTAAGATTTCTTATAAGAAAGTTTTAGAACAAGAGAAAACTATAGAATTTATAGATGCTCATAAAGAGGATTTTGAAGAAGTAGTTATTGAAGGTATCATTACTAAGAAAAATCGTGGTGGTTATGTAGTAGAAGCTGATGCAGTTTCTTTCTTTATGCCACGTTCACTTGCAGCGTTTAAAGACACTGATGAAGTAGTCGGTCGTAAAATCAAAGCACAAGTTGTTAAGGTTGATGCTGCTGAAAACTCTATAGTAGTTTCTCGTAGAAAACTTTTCAACGAAGAGCGTAAGAAAAAGAAAGAGATTATAGATCAACTAATGGCAGAAGATGTTGTTGTTGAAGGTACTATCAAAAAAATCACTAGCTACGGTATGTTCGTAGATGTTGGTGGTGTTGATGGTCTTGTTCACTATAATGAAATTTCTTACAAAGGTCCAGTAAACCCTTCTAAGCTTTATAAAGAGGGAGATGTGGTTACTGTTAAAGCTATCTCTTATGACAAAGATAAGCGTCACCTTTCACTTTCAATTAAAGCGGTTATGTCTGATCCATGGGCTGAAGTTGAATCAGAATTAGATGAAGGTGATACTATTACTGTAACTGTTTCAAATATTGAAGCATACGGTGTATTTGTTGATCTTGGAAACGATATAGAAGGATTCTTACATATTTCAGAAATTAGCTGGAACAAAAATGTTAAAAATCCTAATGATTATTTAACTGTTGGTGAAGAGATTGATGTTGAAGTTATCGAAATTAACTCAACTACTCACAAACTACGTGTTTCACTTAAGAGACTTCTTCCAAAACCATTTGATGAGTTCTTAAAGAACTACAACGAAGGTGATGTAGTTACTGGTACTATCACATCTCTTACTGATTTTGGTGCATTTGTTCGTATCGCTGGTGTTGAAGGTTTACTTCACAACCAAGATATCTCTTGGGATAAAAATACTAAAGCAAAAGAGACTCTTAAATCAGGTGAAGAAGTTGAAGTTAAAATAGCTAAAATTAATTCTGAAGATCAAAAAATATCTCTTAACCGTAAAACTCTTTTAGAATCACCTATAGATAAGTTCGCTACTACTAACAAAGTTAACTCAGTAGTAACTGGTACTATCCGTGATATCAAAGATTTCGGTGTATTTGTTTCTCTAGAAGATGGTGTTGATGCACTTATCCGTGATGAAGACTTAACTCCACTTGTAAAAGAAGAGTTAGAAGCTGGTCAAGAGATTGAAGCTGCTATCGCTAACATCGATACTAAACGTGACCGTATCCGTTTATCTGTTAAAAAATTAGATTACATTAAAAATCAAGCTATGCTTGAAGAGATTAATGATAATGAATCACACTCTTTAGGTGATTTAATAAAAGACAAATTCAAGTAAACACTTGTAAATGCATAAGAT
This sequence comes from Campylobacterota bacterium, assembly GCA_034660715.1. Classification (GTDB taxonomy): domain Bacteria; phylum Campylobacterota; class Campylobacteria; order Campylobacterales; family Sulfurimonadaceae; genus Sulfurimonas. The sequence continues at coordinate 14,734 of JAYEJR010000089.1, forward strand.
TTTAAAATGGCTCACTCCTCTCATAGCAGTAGGAGTAGCTATTTTTATCGTCTTTTTTCTAATCTCAATAAACTCACCAGAAGTTTATCTAGATAGTGAACCTTTAGCTTTAGAGACGAAAATAGCAGAAGTAAAGCCAGAGAAAGTTTGGCTAAATAGTTTCAGTGAGTCTGAGCGTTTAGGATACTCATATCCTGTCAATGAAGTCTATGTCAAAGTCAATTTACAAGAAAAAATAACTAAAACTATAACGTACAAGTTATCAGCAAAACTTTTAGATCCTTATCAACTTTTTTGTTTGAAAGAGGAGCTTAAAAATCATAAACTTAAATATTATCTTAAAAAAGATAAAGTAAATATAGATTTATTTATTTATTCGCAAAATGTTGATAAATTAAATAGCTTAGTAAAAGTACTAAAAAATTATAAAATTTCGGCAATTATAAAGCCGTATAAAGAGGATTATTAAAATGAAAAAATATACAGTAGTTGTTTGTGACCATATTCATGAAGCTGGACTTAAAATGCTTCAAGATGACGAAAATATTAACTTTGTAATGGCAGCAGATGAGCCTAAAGATAAGTTGAAAAAAGAGATACTTCCAAACGCAGATGTAGCGATTACTAGAAGTTCAACAGATGTTGATGATCTTTTTTTAGAAAACTCAACAAACTTAAAAGCTGTAGTTCGTGCTGGTGTTGGTGTTGATAATGTAGATATTCCTGGATGTTCTAAGCAAGGTATTATTGTTATGAATGTACCTACTGCAAACACTATTGCTGCGGTTGAACTTACTATGGCACATATGCTTTCATGTATGAGAATGTTTCCATACTCTCACGATCATCTTAAAAACCAAAGAGTTTGGAAACGTGAGAAGTGGTACGGTTATGAAATGAAAGGTAAGAAACTAGGTGTTATCGGTTTTGGAAATATCGGTTCTCGTGTAGCTAAACGTGCTCAATCTTTTGAAATGGATATCATTGCTTTTGATCCATATATCAATCCATCAAAAGTTACAGATCTTGATATGACTTATACTAAAAACTTTGAAGATATTTTAGCATGTGACATTATTACTATTCACACTCCAAAAAACCAAGAGACTGTTGGTATGATTAATGATGCTGAGTTTGAGAAAATGAAAGATGGTGTAGTTGTTATCAACTGTGCACGTGGTGGGCTATATGATGAAGATGCACTTCTTAAGTATCTTCAAAATGGTAAAATTCGTTTCGCAGGTATCGATGTTTTTAACAAAGAACCAGCAACTGATCACCCATTACTAGACCTTGATAATGTAACTGTATCTCCTCACTTGGGTGCTAACACATTTGAGTCTCAGTACAACATCGGAACTCAAGCTGCTAACAATGCTATGGAAGCTGCAAAAGGTATCGCTTACCCACATGCGATGAACTTACCTATAGATGAGTCAAAAATACCAAAATTTGTAAAACCATTTTTAGAGATGGGACAAAAGATTGGTTTCTTAGAGTCTCAAATCAGTAAGAGCCAAATTATTAGTATTAAAGTATCTGGACATGGCGAGATAGCTGAGTATGTTGAGTCTCTTTCTACTTTTGTTGCTGTTGGTGCAATGAGTGAAAATTCAGGTGATACAATTAACTACGTGAACGCTGAGTTTGTTGCTAAAGAAAAAGGTATCAAAATTGAAACAGAAGCTTGTGGTGATTCTGCAGTTTATAAAAACCTTATTACTATTAAACTAACTACAGCTGAAGGTACTACAACTATAAGTGCAACTATCTTTGATGATAGTGTTCAGCGTTTAGTTAATATTGATGGTTTTGATATAGATGTAGCACTTCGTGGTGACATGGTTATGTTTAAAAACTCTGATGTTCCAGGTGTTATTGGAAGTATCGGTTCAGTTCTTTCAAGCAACAATGTAAATATCGCTGATTTCTCATTAGCTAGAAATGATCAAAATCAGGCTCTTGCAGTTATCCTTGTAGATAATGCTGTTGATGAAACTGCACTTTCTGAACTTGCATCACTTGATGCTTGTATTAGTGTTGACTACGCTAGAGTATAGTAACTACAAACTTTTTTAATCCCTCTTTTAACATGAACTCCTTTTTGGAGTTCATACTCTCGCTTTATTTTTTTATTATAATTATATAATATACTTATTATTTGTTGACATTATGGTCATATATTCGTTATAATAATGGTCATATGTTCATATAGGATGTCAAATGAGTGGTAGAAGAAGAATTTCTAGAAATGTTGAAGAGGATTACAGTGAAACTTGCTTTAAACCTTGCGGATATGACAGGGATCAACTACAAAGAGTAGTTGTATTTGAAGATGAGATGGAAGCACTGCGTTTAGCTGACTTGGAGTCCTTGTATCAGCAAGAGTGTGCTGATAAGATGGGTATCTCAAGAACAACTTTTGCCCGTCTTGTTGAGTCTGCTAGAAAAAAGATAGCTGATGCCCTTGTAAATAAGAAAGCTATAAGAGTTCAATACAGAGAACAGGAGAAATAGATGGAGTTAAATAAACGATCATTAGAACACATGCCAATACAACTTTTTGCAATAATTATGGGTCTTTCAGGTTTTGCAATTATGTATGCAAAAGCTTATCATCTTTTAGGTTTTCCTTTTTGGATATATAAGAGTATACTCTTTGTGGATACAGTGCTTTTTTTATTAATATTTAGTACTTATATGTTTAAGATGCTTATGTATCCTGAAGCTGTAAAAAAAGAGTTTTATCATCCGATAAAAAGCTCATTTATGGCTGCTATACCGATAAGTTTCTTACTATTATCAATTGCATATTATGACTACAATCCTTTTATATCAATACTACTTTGGTATATAGGTGCACCTTTACAGTTAGTGCTTACACTTATAGTTATTCGGTATTGGATTCATAATGAGTTGAAGGTAGTGCACAGTAATCCTGCATGGTTCATACCGATAGTTGGTAATGTTCTTATACCTGTTATAGGTGTTGAATCTGCACCAATAGCCATATCACTATTTTTCTTTGCATTAGGGATGTTTTTCTGGATAGTTCTTTTTACTATCATGATGTATAGACTAGTTTTTCATCAACCATTGGCTAAAAAATTAATTCCTACTTTTTTTATATTTATCGCTCCACCTGCAGTAGGTTTTGTTAGTTATTTTAGAATAACAAATGGAAGTATAGACATGTTGAGTATGTTCTTGTATTTTGTAGCACTATTTACACTCTTTTTACTTCTGTTTATGATGAGGATGTATGACACAAAAGAGTTTTTTATATCATGGTGGGCATATACATTCCCATTAGCTGCCATAAGTATAGCAACCCTAATGTTACATATGGCATTTAATTCAACTGTAACCTATATAGGTTCAATCCTATTGATCGTATTGACAACCTTTGTAGTTGGATTTGTCATATATAAAACTATTTTAGCAAGTAGAGATGAAAAAATTTGTATTTCGGAGGAAGCATAATGAATAGTAAGTTAAGTATATTAATTGGTGTAGTTTTAGGTGTAGTTTTTAGTCTTTTTGTAGTAGGTACAGTATTTAAGATAGCTACTCCAACACTCTTTTTTAAAGAGGTAAGATCAAGTTTTGATTTTGAAAAAACTGTAGAGTTAATAAAGACTAGAATAAACAATCAAGATGGCTGGCATGTTACAACAATTATAGATCAGCAAAGAGAAGTCCTCGAACATGGTGGTGCTGATGTCGGTAAAGTGAAAATCATTAAGTTTTGTAACGGCAAGTTATCAGGAGAGATGTTGAGTGCAGATGAGAGTAAGTTTATGGCAACTAAAATGCCTCTTAGTATCTCTGTATATGAGAAGAGTGATGGACGAGTTATTATTGGGTTATCCAACGGATATGTGATGGCAAGACTCTTTAGTGGAACTCGGGAGGGAGAAGTTATGGAAAAAGTTGTTAAAGATATGGAAGAGATTTTAAGCTTTATGCATTTTAGATTTACTATATTTTAAAGGATATAAACTCTATGTCGACAACAGTAAACTACTTTAAAGAGTTCATCTATCTCTATATAGATGGATTTAGAAATATGAAAACAGGAAAACTTTTATGGAAGATAATCGCTTTTAAATTTATAGTATTTATACTCATAATGAAAGTCTTTTTCTTTCCAAACTTTTTAAAAACTAACTTTAGTACAGATAATGAGAGATCTGCTCATGTACTAGAGAACTTAATACAAGGAAATAAATAATTATGGAAGATACACTTTTAGTAGATTGGTCACGTGCACAGTTTGCACTTACAGCTCTATATCACTGGCTTTTTGTCCCTTTAACACTTGGGCTCTCTTTTATCATAGCGATAATGGAAACTATATATGTAAAAACAGGAAATGTAATCTGGAAAGAGATTACAAAGTTTTGGATGACACTTTTTGCTATTAACTTTGCGATTGGTTTAGCAACAGGAATCATCATGGAGTTTGAGTTTGGTACAAACTGGTCAAACTACTCTTGGATTGTTGGTGACATCTTTGGAGCTCCACTTGCAATAGAAGGCTTAATGGCCTTTTTCATGGAGTCTACTTTCTTCGCAATCATGTTTTTTGGTTGGGATAAAGTTAGTAAGAAGATGCACTTAGTTTCTACTTGGCTAGTGGCTATCGGTTCAAACCTTTCAGCTCTTTGGATTTTAGTAGCAAATGGATGGATGCAGCATCCTGTTGGAATGGTATTTAATCCTGATAGTGCAAGATTTGAGATGAATAGTTTTTTCGATGTTCTATTTAATCCTACTGCATATTCGAAGTTTTTACATACTATCGGTAGTGGTTATGTAATGGGATCACTTTTTGTAGTGGGTATCAGTGCTTACTATATACTAAAAAACAAAGATGTAGTTAAAGCGAAAAAGAGTATCGTTGTTGGTGCTACATTTGGACTTTTAACTTCTATGTTTTTAGTACTCTCAGGTGATGAGTCAGCACATCAAGTCGCACAACATCAACCAGCAAAACTTGCTGCGATGGAAGGCTTATACGATGGTCATAAACGTGCAAGTATAGTAGCTATCGGTCAACTTACTCCTGATAAAGAGATAGGTGATGATAAGCCAGAATTTGTATGGAGTATAGAGATTCCTTATGCTCTTTCTTTATTGGGCTTTCATGATGTAGATGCTTATGTTCCTGGTATAAATGAGCTTGTATATGGAGATGTACATGAAGAGCATAGGGTAGAACCAGCAAAAGATAAAATAGCAAAAGGAAAAGTGGCTATTGCAGCACTTAAGAACTATAAAGAAGCTAAAAAGCTTGAAAATGAAGAGGCTGCAGAGAACTATCTTAAAGTCTTTAGAGCACATGAGAAGTACTTTGGCTATGGTTACTTAAAAGATGAGAAAGATATTATCCCAAATGTAGCGATTACATTTTATAGTTTCCACCTAATGGTTGGTTTAGGTTCATGGTTTATGGTTCTTTTCTTTTTCATCCTTTACTTCTCTATGGTAAATAAACTTGAAGATAAGAAGTTACTACTATACTCAGCACTATGGTCTATTCCTTTAGGCTATACAGCGGGTGAAATGGGTTGGATAGTAGCAGAGGTTGGACGTCAACCTTGGGCTATTCAAGATATGCTTCCAGTAGGTATGGCAACTTCACAACTAGCAACAGGAGCAGTACAACTTACATTTTGGATGTTTGCTGCGATATTTACATTTTTACTTATAGCGGAGATAAAGATTATGTTTACACAGATCAAAAAAGGGATGGAGGAGCATTAGATGTTTGAATTATTAACATATCAGCAGTACTGGTGGTTTTTAGTAGCGTTACTTGGTGGCCTTTTTGCCTTTATGAGTTTTGTACAGGGTGGACAGACTCTTTTAAATACCTTAGCAAAAGATGAAGATGAAAAAAGTATTATCATCGGTTCTTTAGGAAGAAAGTGGGAACTTACCTTTACTACTCTAGTTATGTTTGGAGGAGCTCTCTTTGCAGCTTTTCCACTTCTATATGCAGTGAGTTTTGGTGGAGCATATTTTGTTTGGATGATTATACTTTTTTGTTTTATTGTTCAGGCTGTATCGTATGAGTATAGACTAAAACCAAACAACTTTTTAGGTCAAAAGACTTATGAGGTGTTTTTATATATAAATGGTTCTTTAGGAGTTATTCTTATAGGTGTGGCGTTAGGAACATTTTTTACAGGTGGAAGTTTTGTAAAAAGCGATATGAATCTCTCATCATGGGTTGAGCCTACATACGGTTTAGAAGCACTTTTAAATCCTTTTAATATAGCTTTAGGATTAACACTCTTTTTTCTATCACGTGTACAAGCGAGTCTCTATTTTATAAATAACATAGACCATGAGAGTATTTTAAAAAGAGCAAAAATACAACTTAAAAATGATGCTTTACTATTTTTAGGATTTTTTCTTTTAACTGCTGTGATGTTATTGATACTTAGTGGAGTAGAGTACACAGGTAATGTGTTTATTGTAGAAGAGTACAAGTTTTTACTAAACCTTTTAGATATGCCTGTATTGATAGTTACTCTTCTTCTTGGAGTGCTATTAGTTCTTTATGCTCTGTTCATAACACTTTTCAAGGGTTCTGACAAAGGTATCTGGTTTAGCGGTCTTGGAACAGTTCTCACTATCACAACTATACTTAGTCTTCTTGGCTTTAACAACACTGTTATATATCCATCTTTAGTTGACCTTCAAAGCTCTTTGACTATAGAGAACAGTTCTGGCAGCCTATATACTTTAGAGGTGATGAGTTATGTCTCAGTTGGTATTCCTTTTGTTTTAGCATATATATATTTTGTATGGAAATCAATGGATCAAGATAAAATTACAGCTGATGAAATATTGTCAGACTCACATAGATACTAAGGAGAAAAGATGGAAGAAATTAGTTATACAAATGGACTGTTATGGTATGCACTTTGGCCTTTAGTTATATATGTAAGTTACAAGTTTACAAGAATGAATATAGAACATTTAGAAAATAATTTAGAAGATAAGGAAAAATAATGAAAATAGTATTAGCAGTAGATGAAGATAAAAAAACTATAGTTGCAAGAACAGGACAATCTGCATACTTTGCGATATATGAAGATGCAAAACTACTTGAATTAGTGCCTAATAAACATCATGATGGGGGACATCATACTCACACACATAACCATGAACATGGTCATTCTCATGAAGAGCATGAAGCCCATACAAATTCTCATCGAAAAGATGTAGAGGGTTTAAAAGATTGTGACATTATACTTGTGAGAAGAGTGGGTGAAAACATGAGAGAAGCATTAGAGTCTGTAGGACTTAAGATTAAAAAAGTAAGAGAAAAACATGGTGATAGCGCTGATGAAGTTGTAAAGAACTTTTTAGAGGGCAATATATAATTTAACACAAAAGTTTCAACTACTCAACAGTTAATCGCTAATATACTTAGAAAAAGCTCTTAAGGAGTAGACAATGATTTTTGATTTAAAAGATGAAAAACTTAACGATAAGTATAAGTTAATGGCACAGACTATTATTCCTAGACCTATAGCTTGGGTTGTGACAGAAGATGAAGGAGTTATAAATATAGCTCCTTTTAGCTACTTTATAGGTCTCTCTTCCTCCCCTGCAACTGTTTTAATATCTGTTGGACATAAGTCCGATGGTACTCCAAAAGATACTCTCGCAAATATACGTAAATCGAAGAAGTGTACTATCTGTATGGTAGGCGAAGAAAACCTAGAGACTATGCACTTTAGCTCTAAAGAGTTAGATAAAAACTTAAGTGAAGCAGAAGTCTTTAACATAAAAACAGAGAAAGTTTTTGATGAGTTTCCACCTATGATAGAAGATGTTCCAGCTGCATATTTTTGTGAGTTCAATCAAGAGATAGATTTAGGTGGAAGCTCTACTATTCCACTTGTGCTAAATGTAAAACAGATTTTTGTTAAAGATGAGTGTATTACAAATGAAGAGAGAAAGAGTATAGAGTTTAAACCTATTACAAGGATAGGAAAGAGTTATGCATTTTTAGGTGAAGAGATAACTCCACCCAAAATACCTTAGTATTAAAGATTAAAGCGGGTCGTTTACCGATACCGATTTTTCTCTTTAAAGCCAAAGTGTGCTTCAAGGTCTGACATGTTTAGTAAAACAGGTACAACGATCAGTGAAGCAACAACAGCTGCAACAGTTCCAAAGATAAGAGCAACTCCAAGACCACCAAATACAGCATCTCCAGCAAGCAGTGTTGATGCAAGCATAATAGCCACTGCTGTTAAGAAGATAGGCTTAGCACGTGTTGCACTTGAGTATGCGATAGCTTCTGCTTTGTGCATCCCTTTATCTAGCATCAGTGATTTAGTAAAGTCTATAAGTAGTAAAGAGTTACGAGAACTGATTCCTATAAGAGCGATAAATCCGATAAGTGAAGTCGCAGTTAAGAAGAATGTATCTGTAGTAAAAAGATCCATTATCCAGTGTCCAACAATCACACCGATGATAGAAAGAAATGAACCTAAAAGAATGATACCACTTAAAGTATAGCTTTTATAGTAGATAACCATCAGTAAAAAGATAAGAATAAGAGCAGCTATAAACGCAGCACCTAACTCGACAAAAGTATCAAGTGTAACTTCCATCTCACCATCCCAGATAAGCTCATATGTCTTAGATGTTTTTTTATCTGTAAGTTTGAGGTTGAAGAGACCAATCTTCTCTATGTTATAGTTTTGGCTAAATGTATCAAGTATTACATTTCTAGCATCCATCAGTGGATATACTTGAGAAACCATGTCTGTCTCAGCCATTACATTTGTCATCTTATGAAGGTTCTTACTAAGTATCATAGGGTTTGAAGCCTTAGGAGCGATTGTAACTATCTCTGTGATAGGAATCATCATCCCCATCTTGTTCATAAGCTTGAGTGAACTTAGTTTTGCTTTGATGGCGTTTAGATCTTTTGTTGTAAAGCTTTTTGATTCTCTAGAGAGTGAAAGATAGATAGGAATCTGATCATTAAATCTCTCAGAGTTCTTAACAGCTATCTGCATACCTTCAAACGCCAGGTAAATAATGTTGTTTAATTGTTCGATATCAACACCTGATCTAGCTACTTTTGTGCTATTTACAACTATTTCAAATGTTTCAAAAATCTGATCTTGCATGATATCTATATCAACAAGTCCATCAGTGTTTTTAAATACAGTCTCAACTTCCTCTGCAAGTTTTCTGATACCTTTAGAGTCATTACCATAGATTTCAGCTACGATAGCTGCCATAGTTGGTGGTCCTGCTGGTGGCTCTACAAAAGAGATTCTTGTATTAGGATAGAGCTTTTCACAGTTTGCTTGGATAGTAGGACGAAGTCGTTGTACCATCATATATGAAGGTTCTTCTCTATGATGTTTTGGAGTGATGTTAAGAACTATCTCTGCAAGGTTTTCACTGTTTTTGAAGTGACTTCCTTTGATTAGACCTGCAAAGTCAAGAGGAGATCCCATCCCTAAAAATACTTCAGTATCGATAACATCTTTTTCTTGAACTACAAAAGAACTTACACAGCTTGTAACTTCAGCAGTTTGAGCTATAGAGCTACCTGAAGCTAATGTTACGTAGATGTTAAATGTATCATTGTCTTTTCCTGGAAGCATCTTAGCAAGTACCATTTTAGTTGGTGCTATCATCATTACAGAAAGTATAAACGCCACCAAAGTTCCGATAAGTATAACTTTTCTCTGTAGTGAGCTCTCTATACCACGGAGTACGAGTTCTTCAAATTTATCAAACATTAATGCTCTCCTTCTTTAGAATGATCTGGACGCTTTAACATTCTCACAGCCAAATAAGGGGTAAAAATGTAAGCAACAAAAAGTGAAGCTATAAGTGCTACAGGAACATTTGCAGGAATAGGTTTCATAAACTGACCCATCATCTGCCCAACAAACGCCATAGGAACCATAGTCATTATGATAGCTAGTGTAGCGATGTTTGTAGGTGGTCCTATCTCATCAGTCGCTTTGACCATTAACTCATCTGGCGTTTCATGTGCAGATTCTGGAGAGTGATAATGACGGTGAATGTTCTCAATAACAATAATAGCAGCATCCACTAAAAGACCAAGTGAGAGTAAAAATGCAAAAAGGGTAATACGGTTAATCGTCTGCCCAGTAAGATAAGCTACAAAAAGAGTTATCGCTAAAATAGCAGGAACAGTAAAAGTAACGATAAGAGACTCTCTCCAACCAAGTACAAATATAAGTAATATAGCAATAATAACGATAGAAAGAACAAGGTGGTAAACTAGTTCATTTACCGCCTCATTAGCACGTTCGCCATCATTTCTAGTGATAACATAGTTGATACCATTTTGATTAAGATACTCTTTATATGTCTCAAGTTCTTCTTTAACAGCATCCGCGATTAAAACGGCATTTGTCCCTTGTAGTTTTGAAACTGTCAGAGTTACTTGGTCTTTATAACCGATAAACTTGCCATTTTCATCACGTGTGTTTATTGTTGCAGATTGAAAGTTTTGAATATCATAAGAGTTTTCTACTTTAGCAACTTGATTGAGGTATATAGGTGAGCCCATGTATTGTGCTACTATGATATTACCTATATCTTTTGCACTTTCAAGGGCATTTTTAACACTCATAACTACTATCTGGTTGTCTTTAGAAGTGTTTTTAGTCTCAGGAACATTATAAGCTAATGACTCAACTGACTTCATGATTTGCCCCATAGAGAGGTTGTAACCAGAGAGTTTGTTAAGATCTACTTCGATGTTAAACTGATGTTTATGTCCACCTTTTAAGTCAGTAACTGCAACATTGTCTAGACCATTTATATGATGCTGTATCTCTTTTACTCTATCATGTAGGTCAGTTTTAGTGATACTCTCATGAGAAGCAAAAAACGCCACTGAAACGATAGGGATGTCAACATCGATATCTAGAGGTTTGATGATAGGGTCCATCGCACCAGCTGGAAATATATCAGCATTTTGCATGATCTTGTCATAGACTTTAAGGTTTGACCCCTCTTTCTCTTCACCTATGAAAAAGGCGGCGTTTACGATACCTACATTATCCATTGCACGACCGTATATGTTTTCAACACCCTTAACTTCTTTGAGTTTACGCTCAAGTGGTTTAACGATAACTTTTTCTATCTCTTTTGCACTTGCACCGGGTAGGGCGATGATAACTGTAGAACCACTTACAACCATCTGAGGGTTTTCCTCTCTAGGCATAACCTCTAGAGCTAAAAAACCGATAGCTAGTAGAGAGATACCAAGTATAAGTGTTAGTGGACTACGTATAAAGGCTTTTGCAAGTTTACCTGCGGAGTCTGTTGGGATATATTTATTTTCTTCCATAGTAAACCTTTAGTTTATACTTAGAGTTGCATACATACCAGGATAAACAGACTTGTTGTTTGTTTTAAATGATACTTTGATTTTAAATGTATGAGTCATTGGGTTAGAGTTAGGGATGATAGCACTAACTTGGCCAATAGTTTTAACACCCAAAGATGGAATGTTTACAGTTACTTTTTTTCCATGAGAAATCATTGACAGGTTACTCTCTGGAATCTCTGCACTGATTTTAAGATCACTAAGGTCTGAGAGTATGATAGCTGGCATACCAGGCATAGCCATCTCACCAACTTTGATATTTTTAGCTACAACAACACCTGCATTTGGTGCTTTTACATTTAAGTATCTGTACTGGTTTTGAACCTCTTGAAGTCTTGCTTTAGCAATACTTATCATATCTTGAAGATTAAGTGCTGCTAACTCTAGGTTCTCTACTTCGTATTTTGAAACCATGTCTTTTTCAAGTAGGCGTTTATAACGTTGTAGATTTAGCTTAACATTTGTGTACTGGTTTTCATACATCTGAAGGCTAAGTTCACTTTGGCGTTTAGCTGAGTCAATCTCACGAGAGTCTATACTATATAGAGTTTGGTTTCTTTTTACTTTTTCACCTTCGTTTACATTAACATTTGTCACAAATCCCATAAAACGACTTGTAATCATTTTTTGGTTATCCGAGATAACACTTCCTGAGAGAGTGATAGTTTCTGCTATAAGTGAAGCACCTAGTGCTAAGATAAGTAGTATTTTCTTCATGTTATTTTTCTCCATTTGCTAGTTTTTCTAAAGCGAATATCTTTTCATTACGTTTGTTTTTCGCCATCTGTAGTTGTAGTATCTTTTGAATCTGTTCTGATTGTTTGATGATTACATCACTCATAGAAGAGAGTTTCTCTTTGTATCTACCTTCATAGTTTTCGTAGATGGCGTTTGATAGCTCTAACTCTTTGTTCAGTGAAGCTATCTCATCATCACTACTTTGAATCTCTGTTCTCATCTTAGCCAGTTTAAGAGCTATACCTTTTTTAGCTAGTTGAACTTGAGACTCCATTTTAAGGTGTTCTAGTTTAGACTTTTCTACCTTAGAAGCATCGATACCACCATTAAAAAGGTTCCAAGTAAGTCTTGCTCCAACTGTATATGCTTGATGGTCTACAGCGTCACCTAAAAATGTATCATCGGCAGTTGCTACTTCCCCAAATGCACCAAGAGTTGGATAGTAAGCTGCTTGACTCACACTAAGCATATTTTTTCTTATAGTAAGTCCAGTGTTCGCTTTTTGAATGTCAAGATTTTGTGAAAGTATGTTCTCATCACTTAGGGTCGGCATATCTATAGGTGAAGTAGGAGCCGTTATCGAAGTGACTTTTTGGTTTAGTAAAAAACTTATGTAGTGGTGTAGAAGTTTTTTGTTAGAGCTCATCTGTAGAAGTAAACGTTCAACATTTCCCTTTTTTGCTTTTACTTCAAGAAGGTCTATCTTTTTTGCATAACCAACATCTATCATCTGCTGTGTCATGTTCTCTAAAGTGTTAATGTTTGACAAAACAGTCTCTAGGTTTTTGATTGAGTCGTTTAAAAGAGCCATATCATAGTAAGATTTTCTTAGTTGATAAATCTTTTCGTTGATGATTTGCTCTTTTTCTAGAGTTTTCATCTTGGTCATAGAGTCCATGATGTCAGAGTAAGAACTAATAGCAAAACCTGTAAAAAGAGGGATTTCATAGCGAAGTTTGCTTTGAAAGAAGTTTCTATCTTCTGGGTAGTTTAGTTCTTGAGGTGGTGTTGTATAGTCTCCTCCAGGTATATAGTTGGGAGAAGATGGGTCCATACTTGACATAAATTCTGCAGCTCCAAAATCCCCAAATGTAGCTTCACGAGATGTAAGTTTAAATCCAAACACATTTCCAGCATCGTTGGAGCGAGCCGCGTCTTGGATGAAGTCTAGTTTACCCCAGTTCATACCAGATACAGAATCTGCATCTTCTTTAGCACTTTTCACATCTAAATCTGCTGCTTTTATCTCTAGGTTTTCACTTTTTAAAACAGTTAAAGCTTCCTCTAAAGTAGGGGAATATGTCGCTGTAGCAGCCGCATTTAGGAATAGGGCTAAAAAAAGTATGCTACTTAGTATTTTCATATTATTTATTTCCTTTGAACGAATTAAGTGCTTATTATAACATATATATAATTTAGTAATATCACAATAAAATCAAATTTAGTAACATTTTAATTATGATATAAGAAATTTATATATCTGTATTTTAAGAAAATGTGACTAAAATTTGCATTATATTTTACGAAGGTACTCATCTTATGTCAAACTCATGCCCCCTTAGTTTTAAACAGGTAGATTCAAATGTCTCGCGTTTAACATCTCTGTTCGTAGTTGTATTTGTAGTAAGCTATCTATATACGAATTCGATATTTATACTTTTCTTTTTGGCATTAGATTTTATTATGAGACTTTTTTTAAATCGTGGTATCTCACCTTTAAGTATGTTAGCAGAGTTTTTCAAAGGGTTTTTAAAACTAAAAGATAAGTTTGTAGATAGTGGAGCAAAAAGATTAGCTGGCTTTTTTGGTCTCTCGTTTGTACTGATGCTTATAGCTGTTCACTGGGTACATATCTGGATGCTTACTCTCTCTATCGCAGTTGTTTTTTTAGTATGCTCGACATTAGATGTACTTATAAACTACTGTATAGGTTGTAAAATTTACTTCATTATAAAAAAAATATATCCTGGCTTTATGAGCTAGTTATGATAAAATATCTTAAAATTATTTAAAGGCTAAACAATAGATATGCAAATGGTAGTAGACTCCCTAAGAGAAAAAGGGAAAATATATAAAAAGATGCAAGAGATAACTCCCAAAGAGTTGGGAATAAGAAATAAGATAAAAATATATAAGGCAACAGATGTAAAGGGCTATTTTTGGGCTATATTTGCAGTGAGTCAAAAGAGTAGACTTCTTATGAAAGATGTGAAAAAATTTGAAGAGATATATGCAAAACTCTCTCTTTTTTGTGATCATAACTTTAAGCATAAGATCATATTTATTGATGCACCTTTGTGCTCAAAAGCTGAGCTGGCGTTTAAAGAATCAGGCTGGAAAATCCAGTAATGCTTCTTTGTGATATAGGCAATACTTCTTACCACTTTTTAGATGGTAACAAATCATATAAAAAATCAGTTACTACATTTAATCCTCAAGAGATAAAAGAAAAAGTCTACTTTATCTCTGTCAATGCTAAGCTAAAAGAGCAGCTATCACTCTTGAGCAATTGGATAGACATCTCAGAGTTTATAGACATAAACTCTTACTATCCTACGATGGGGATTGATAGAGTAGTTGCAGTAGAAGCGACTTTAAATGGTGTTATAGTGGATGCAGGAAGTGCAATCACTGTAGATGTTGTCAAAAATGGAGAGTTTATAGGTGGATTTATCTATCCTGGAAGTAGGGCGATGAAAGAAACTTATGAAAATATTTCACCTGCTTTAGCGTATTCATTTAACTTTGATGTCGAGTTGGATATAATGCCGAAAAATTCTCAAGATGCCATAAGTTATGGTTTTTTGAAAACACTATATGCAGAAGTTACTTCTCATAAACTGCCAGTTGTTTTAACTGGTGGTGATGCATTGGCGTTTAAGAAGATATTTAAAGATGCTAAGGTCGATGAAGAGTTGATTTTTAGTGGAATGAAAAAGATTATGAAAAAGGCTAACATATGCTAACAGTTGCACTTCCAAAAGGTCGTATCGCTAAAGAGACACTTGAAATATTTGAAACTATCTTTGGTGATGGTTTTAAGTTTGATGATAGAAAACTAATACTTGAGACTCCAAACTTTCGTTTTTTACTTGTTCGTAACCAAGATGTTGCAACTTATGTTTATCATCAAGCAGCAGATATCGGTGTTGTGGGTCTTGATACTTTAGAAGAACAAGAGCTTGATGTTGTCCGTCTTCTTGACCTTCGTCGTGGTGTTTGTAAAGTTTCTATCGGTATGAAAGTAGGTGAAAAACTTGACCTTACAAAACCAGAACTCAAAGTAGCATCTAAAATGGTTAACATCGCTAAACGCTACTTTGAAGATCGTGCTGTAAGTGTAGAGATCATTAAACTAAATGGTTCAGTAGAACTTGCACCTCTTATTGGTCTTGCTGATATGATAGTTGATGTAGTTGAGACAGGTACTACAATGAAGCAAAATGGTCTTGAAGTTGTTCAAGATATCATGACAAGCTCTACATACCTTATAGCAAATAAAAACTCTTACATCGCTAAAAAAGATGAAGTGCTAGATATCTACGAAAAGATAGACAGAGTTATCAAAGCGGAAAACAGCTAAATAGATGACAAATTTAGACCTTTATGCAAAAGCAGAACATTTACTAGGTATAGAAGAGGCAACAGAAGCACTCTACGACCTTTATCGATCAGAACTAGATGAAAAGGGTGTTAAGACACTTCTAGATGTAGGTTGTGGTCGTGGTGGCTTCATGACTCGTATGATAAGTGATGGTGTAAAGTGTAAAGGTGTTGACCTGAGTTCTGTGATGGTTGATGAGTGTAAGGCTCAAGGTCTTGATGCTGAGTGTATCGATGTTGCTGATGTTGATGGTAAGTATGATGCTATTGTAAGTATTTTTGATGTTTTAAACTTCATGGATAGAGATTCTTTAGAAAACTTCTTAAACGCCATCGCAAATAAACTAACTGATGATGGTATATTTATCGCTGATATAAATACACTTTATGGTTTTAGTGATGTCGCTGAGGGTACCATGTCTAAAGAGACACAGACGGAGTTTTTAAGTGTAGATGCAGAGTTTTTAAACGATGAACTTAACACTCAGTTTACTCTTTTTGAAAAACAGGATGATGGTTCATATAAAAAATACCAAGACATAATCATCCAACACTTTCACAAGATAAAAATTTTTCAAAAACTTGAGGGCTTAAAACTTATAGAAAAGCAGACATTTTCCCTCTATGACACAGAAGATAAAACGCTACTTATCTTTAAAAAGAGATAGGTTACTTCATATCTCTAACACAGAGAGTTCGATACTTATAAGTCTCTTTTTTTGTACTATATCTTCCCAAGTCAAAGTCAACATACCAAGACTGACCATATCTGTCTTGTGTAGATGTCCAGTAGAGTTCTTCTTTTACATTTCTAAAAGAATGTTTTATCTTTAACTCTCTACGTGAAAGTTCAAGTAACTCTTTTGCTTCATCTTTTGTGATAACTCTCCAGTCTCTATAGCCATTAAGATCCATACTTCGACAATACTCCCATGCTTCATAAAAATGCATTTTCTTAGATGGCTTTATATCGCTATACATCTTAGAAGTTTTTTGGTTGATAACTACTTCTTTTTTTGCATCTCGTACAAAGTTTTCATCTACATTTGTGTTGTCATCACTTGTGTAACCAAAACTTGGCATAGTGAACCATGCTGATGCTACCACTGCACCTATTCCTAGTATTAAACTTATTTTTATCATCTTAATTTCCTTTTATCTAAAAAACTATTGCTTCATAGGTGTATATTTGAGCATCTTTACAGTTTTTGGGGTCTATACCTGCTTTATCTTGGCAACAACTTCTAAAAAACTCCTCTTTACTCCAGTTCATCTCAGTCGCTACATGAGGAAGGTAAGTGCCGTTTTTTTCTCCAAACTTAACATAGATACCATGTTTTCCTATCTCTATATCATCTATTGATGAAACTCTAACTCTTGGTGTTAATATAGAGAGTTCTATATCGGTATTGTGAAGTTCGTCGGCTTTAAGAGGAGTAAACCTTGTGTCATGTCTTGAAGCTGCAATAGCCATATCTATAACAACATCGTAGAGTGGCTTATCTGGTTCAAACCGACCTATACATCCCTTGAGCTTTTTCTCCAAGTGAAGAGTTACAAAGACACCTAGTTTCTCTTTGAGTTTATGAGAGAGTTTATCTGGGTCTATCTCGGCTCTCTTATTATGAGTAACAGCTTCATATAGTGCAAGTTTTGCTAACTCTTTTAACTCACTCTTTTCCTTCTTGCTAAGAGTGAATATCTTGCTTTCTTTGTAAACTCTCATAGCTCCATATCCTACTACTTTATCGTGCTCACCATACTTTGAATCACCAGAGTTTTTGTACTCTAGTATTTCATACTTATAGTCACTTCCTTGTGTAAGATAGAGTAGGGTAAGTAAAGAACTCCAGCCACAAGCAGAGGTTTGTAGGTTTTCTACTTGTGAATCTTCATTTTCCTGGATGGCGTTTAGAAATATAGAAGGATTGTTTTTACTCATGGCGTTTAATACATTCATATCAAGCTTAGTTGCATCTTCATAAGAGGGGTAGTGTGAGAGGTCACTACTAATGATAAAAAGGTTATCATCATTAAAAAAAGGTCTTAAACTCGAAGCGAGACTCTTAATTGTTTCTATCTCTGATGAAGCTACAATGATAGGAACTATATGTAGTTCATCCTGATAGATATGCTGTAAAAATGGAAGTTGAACTTCGAGAGTATGCTCTTTTTTATGAGCCTTTTCTCTGTATGTAATGAGAGGATTTTTTTGAAGCTCTTTAACTATAGTTTTGTTTACTTTAACAGTTCCAAGTGGCGTTTTATAATCCCCTTTATCATATATGGAGATACCATTAAAGTTTACATGATGAGATGAGCCAATAAGAAAAATATTTTTATACTCTTTATGAAGTGTTTTGTAGGATATGGCAGATACAGGTGCAGAAAATATATATCCTGCATGAGGCACAACAATAGCATTTATATCTTGGCGTTTAAACTCTGGAGCATTTTGAAGATAAGAGTTTATAGCTGAAGAGAGTTCTGCACTATTAGATGGGTAAAAAGAGCCAGAAACGGCAGGATCTCTAGCTGGCTCTTCTACTTTTTTATCTTTTGAACACATCTAAGGTTTCTTGTATAGTGCTTTCCTTTAACAGTCCTCTCACCTTTTTTAAAGTTGATAGTCCATACTTCAGAGCTATCATCTGCAAAAGGTGTTGTTGTCCAGTAGGTTTCATTATCAGCATAATTAAAACCATTTAGAACTGCTGATTTATAGTTACTGTAGTCTATGATACTTTGAAGTTCTACTAAGGTTGGTAGACGAAAGTCTTTATACTGTTTGACTTCTAGTTTTTTACAGTAGTCTTGTGCTTCATAGTAAGTTAGTGTAAGGTCTTTGTTCTCAGGAGCATCTTGCCATAGTAGAGATGTAGTAGTATCTAAGACAACATCTTTGGCGTTTAGTGAGGCTGTGATAAGTAACGGAAGTAACAATAAATAAAGTTTCATATATAAGTCCTTTTTTAAAATGAGGTATAACAAATTATACTCCTTTTAATCTTAGGAGTATTTAACTTAAGCTTTACAAACTCGGTTACGACCGCCTTCTTTTGCTTTATAGAGGGCTTTATCGGCTCTTTGTATAGTCTCTTCTAAGTTTGTTTCTTCTTTGATTTTTACTTCAGAGATACCAGTACTGATGGTGTATTTTAGTCTCTGCTCTTCTTCTATGTCAACAAGAGTCTCTTCCACAGACTTTCTTATCTTCTCAGCAATAGCATCTGCACCGACGATATCTGTTTCAGGAAGAAGTATCAAAAATTCTTCTCCACCAAATCTACATACTATGTCACTTTTTCTACTAAGTTCTTTAAGTGTGTTAGCAAGAGAGATGATAACTATATCTCCTATATGGTGTCCATAGGTATCGTTTATATTTTTAAACTTATCTATATCTATCATCATAAGAGAAAGGGGTTTTTGATGTCTGATTGAAAGTTCTAAGATTGTTGTAGAGATTTCTGAAAAATAGCGTCTATTGTAGAGTTTTGTCATATTCTACACAAAAGTAAGTATAGAATATAATAAAATCTTATTTATCAAGAACTTGTTATATATATGTCAATAAAAGTAACACAACTCCTAGTTTAAGTTAGGCTTAGGAGTTGTTGCTGTTGATGTTGGAAGCATTGGAAAAATAACTTCTGCTTTTCTTCCATCAA
This sequence comes from Campylobacterota bacterium, assembly GCA_034660715.1. GTDB lineage: Bacteria > Campylobacterota > Campylobacteria > Campylobacterales > Sulfurimonadaceae > Sulfurimonas. Next base: position 34,165 of record JAYEJR010000089.1, read on the forward strand.
GAGCTTTTAAAAATGTTTCAATAGAAGTAGCCTGTTTGTCACTGATATCAGCACCAAGTTGAATACGACCCATCTCTACGATAGCTTCTTTAAGAGTAGCGATTTTACCATTGTGAAAGTAAGGTGCTGTTTGTGTGATATTTCTAAGAGTTGGAACTCTAACCATACCATTTGCATCACCTTTAAAGTCACCTACATTCATGTATTTGTATGTTGCAGTGATATTCATTACATTCATTCCACCACCGATACCAACACCAGTGTGACATGTTGCACAGCCAACTTGGATAAAGTCTTTAAGACCTTGCTTTTGCGCAGCATTAAGTGCTTTGTCGTTGCCATTCATAAAGTCATCAAAAGCTGATGGTGTTACAAGAGTACGTTCAAAAAGACCGATAGTGTCAGTAACTTTCTCGAAGCTAATTTTTACATCTTTGCCATAAGCCGCTTTAAATTCGTTTACGTATCCTGGCATAGAAGTAACAGTAGAAACAACATGCTCTTTTGTAGCTGCCATTTCTGGTCCTGCTTGGATAGGCCCTTGTGCTTGTTTTTCTAAGTCCGGGTCTCTGCCATCCCAAAATTGTCTGTCATTAAAAACAGCATT
>JAYEJR010000090.1:0-2325 GCA_034660715.1 Campylobacterota bacterium
CTAGGGAATGGAGTTTTACTTTTGTCAAGTATACTTCCTTTTAATTACATATTTTAATCTTGTAATAATGGTAACGTATTTAGCATTTTTTCACAATACTCCCACTCATCTAACGTTTTTTTCCATTTCTCAGGAATGGCGTTTACACCTTTATAAGCTCCAAGTACTGTTCCTATAGCTATGGAGCGAGAGGCATTGTCTCCACCTACCATGGCGTTTGCTTGAAGAGCTAGTTTTAATCCGTCATCTTTGTCAGCATACTTGAGTATGAAGTAAACAGCACCTGGTAGTGTTCCTTCTGTTGGAGATGCTTTCCCAACTTTGATAGGTTCGCTTCTTCCTATGTCCCAAAGCCTTGCCATACTTGTAAGTGCGAGGTCATCGCTAAACTTCTCTTGATGAAGAGCAGAGTTTTCATCAGCTTCTTCTTGGAACTTAGCGATAGCTTGTGCTACCTTACTCTCAAAAAATCCACCCATCTGTACGGCTACCATCTCTATGGCATCTGAAGGTTTCTCTCCATTTATCACTCTATACGTAACGCGAGCAAAGAACTCTCCACCACCAAGAGCTTCAGCACTTTTATGAGTGAACATTGATTTACGAGCTACATCTACTATCTCATCCTCAGTTTCGTAGTAAGCATGAGCAGCTGTATGACGAATGGCCATAGCGTTTGATATGCCACCGAGTCTCTCTACTGGAACTCCCTGAGCTACTTGAGAGTATGTCTCTTTAGTCATAGTACATATCCAAGAGCCCCAACCATTCTCTAGTCTCTTCTTCCAGTGAGGAATGAGGTTAGCCACACTAAAAGGTCTTACTTTATCACTAGTCGCAGCTAAGTGCTCCAGTACTAAGATATTGTAATCACCATAGTCAGTAGTACCACCAGCTTTTTTACCTGGATGATAGTTTCTCTGTCCCCACCCTATACCATGAGTCTCTCCACCCATCATCTCGCCAGGAGACATAAACTTCTCTATGGGTCTGTTTCCATATGCTTTATAGATTTTCTGTGCATCATACTCATAGTGTGAGCCTAAGCAGAGAGCATCGCCAACGATAGCACCAAAAAAGGCACCCTTTATAGCTTCTTGTTTTGTGGGATTATTCATAATATTTACCTGTATTTTTAGCAAATCTTAACAAAGTAAAATTCACCTAGGCTATGATTTATTAAAAGAAAAGTTTTTTTAGATTAGATTTATAAAAGTTTTGCTGCTATTTTGTTGGCGTTTATGATAGCACCTTCTAGATAGCCACCCTCATTAAAAGAAAATTCTGTAGATGAGATAATCAGCTTCATATTCGCTTGAACTCGATAGAACTTTTACAGAGTTCTCTTTTGTACTTATACTTAACACTTCTCTGTTTAGAATAATCTGAGCCTTTGTAAGTTTACTAAGTGAATCTTTCATTCTCATAGATGGAGTGGACGGAGGGGTGTTAAAAAGTTCTACTTTATCTTTAGTATCATAAAGTGCATAACCCTTGGAATACTGAGAGAAAAGCTCTAAGCCTAAAGAGCTAATGAGATTCAAAATATTAGGTAAACGCCACTTAACCCAGCACCAATGATTATGACTTTTTTCATCTACTTTATAAATTCTACAACTTCGTCAAAGTCAAGTCTAAGTTGAGATGATTGTTCATTTATTCTATATCCAAAAGGGATCAACATTGAGAGTTGATATTTTTTAGTATCAAGCCATAGTATCGACTCTACAGCAGTTTTATCGAATCCTTCTATAGGACAAGAATCCACACCTTTTACAGCTGCTGCAGTCATCATATTTCCTGCTGCGATACCTGTCTGTTTTGCTGTCCAAGCCAAAATATTTTCATCTGTGCTAAGTGTTTTATCAAGGTGCTTTGCATAGAGGTCAAGATAAAAATCAAGTTTCTCTTGAGGCATATCACGGCGTTTAAAACGTGCTTCTGGAAGTCCAGATTCAGGTTTTACAGAGTCAATCCCAGCGAGAACTATAACCAAATGAGAACAAGAGGTTATCTGAACTTGATCCCAACAAGCTGGACGAAGCTTCGCCTTTAACTCTTCATTTGTTATGACTAAAAACTTCCAAGCCTCCATACCAAATGATGATGGTGACTTACGTCCCGCTTCTAAGATATAACGAATATCCTCATTGCTTATCTTTTTGCTCTCATCAAACACCTTACAAGCATGTCTAAACGCCATTGCTTCTTCAAAACTCTTTTCCATTATTTTCTCCTTCTTACTTCTTTTATGCTTTTTCTAGTATCTCTACTATAGTCTCAACGCTATAGGCTTCACCCATACCCCATACTTGTGCCGTGGCG
>JAYEJR010000091.1:0-2307 GCA_034660715.1 Campylobacterota bacterium
AGTATAAACTGATGACTTTTGATATGACACAGTATCACCAACAAAATGGTGGAGAACTTTATGGTTATCCTGCTGGTTGGAAAGGGTATGGTGTTGGTCAGTTAACTGGGTTTGTTCATAGAAACCCTAAGTCAATCATCGTTCTTGATTCGTTTGAGAAGTGTGATACTAACATCCAAAGTAATCTTCTCTCAATCTTCCAAGGCGGTAAAATGCGTGATGGTTGTGGTTGGGATAAGGTTACAGATGAGCCATGTAGTGAAGATCTTGATATTATCTACACAGACGAAAATGCTCAGTATATGGTTGACTTTACTCAGACGATATTTATCATTACAACGAGTTTAGGTAAAGAGCTTTATCTTGATAATAGATTTAAAGAGTTAGTAAAACAGGACTATATCCAAGCTGAGTCTATGATTCTTGAAGCTATTCGCCGTGAGAAAAAAAGAGATGACAGAAGTGGTGGCTTGCAACAAGCTATCATTCCTGAACTTGTATCTAGGTTTTCTCAAGCACATATAGTTCTCTTTAACAAGTTAAATTATGATGCTTTTTCTAACATCACTAAAAAAATATTTTTAGAGTATAAAGAGGGCTTCAATGAGCAGTATGAAATCAAGTTTACTACTTCAAGTAACTTTGAGAACTTCCTAAAACTTCAGATTCTTAATTTCGCGCCAGAGTTAGATGCACGGCGTTTAAAAGATAAAGTAAGTACTACATTTTTTAATAAAATCACAGAGTACATCATAAACGCTGGTAAGTCAACAAGACAGTTCAGTGAGATAAAAGTTTCTCTCTCTAAAGCATGTATGACTTATATCAACGACTTTATAAATCCACTGATAGAAGAAGAGATGCTTGTAAAAGAGCTCTTTAGAAAAAATGTAACTCTTCATATAGATGATAAGATTACTGCAAAAGATGGCGTTTTAACATACAAGATAAATAGTTGTAAATTTAAACAAGTAACGAGAATCAAAGACTTTAGTGAAGATGGGCTTGTCTTTGACATCCCAAAAATCTCTTTTGATGACATTGCTGGTCACTCTGTGGCTAAACAGAGACTTCATGAGGTTATAAACTTCTTTAAAGAGCCGAGACTACTTAGAAGCTTTGATATAGAACCGCCAAAAGGTATGCTTCTCTATGGACCTCCAGGAACTGGTAAAACTATGCTTGCAAAAGCTTTTGCTAAAGAAGCAGAACTCCCTTTTATCTCTATAACAGGACTTGAACTACTCCAACCTGAGAAAACAAAAAAAGTCTTTGCAAAGGCAAAAGAGTATTCACCTGCTATCGTTTTCATAGATGAAATAGATACTATAGGTAAACGTGGAGGTGGAGGTACTCGAGAGATAGCTATCAATACTCTCTTAGCTGAGATGGATGGATTTTCTGGTTCAAAAGGTGAAAATGTTTTTGTTATAGCTGCAACAAACTATAAAGAGAACATCGATGCAGCCATCATAAGACCAGGTCGTATCGAGATACATATAGAGATAAATAATCTTGATAAGGATGCAAGACAGTACTTCTTAGACACTATTATAGAGAAAAAACCAACTAGTGGTAGCTTTGATATGAACAAACTTCTTATGTATACGGCAGGGTTTACGGGTGCACAACTTGAACTACTAAGTAAAGAAGCATCATTTTACTGTCTTCGTCATGCATTGCCTGCGATAACTCAAGAGATTCTGATAGAGCAGATAAACGCCATCAAGTATGGTGAAAAACAATCCTATCTATCAATAGAGCAGATGTTTGAAGAGACAGCTATCTATGAAGCTGGAAGAGCTGTAACGTCTAAGCTACTTATGCCTCATGTTCACATCGAGCATGTAAGTTTAACTCCTAAAGACAACAATGAGCGTTTCGTTTCTCAGAACTACAATGATGTACAAGACAACATGACTGTCAAAGATTTCAAAGACAAAATCTGTGTGTCACTTGCTGGTCGTACAGCACAAATAAAGCTATTTGGTGAGATAGACGGTATGGATACAGGTGCTTCTAATGACCTTCAACAAGCTACTCGTGATGCCTATGCTGCTATAGCACACTATGGAATGGATGAAGAAGTTGGTTATATAAATATCAATGGGGTTATGGATGCACAAGACAACTCTACAAGTAGTAGAGATACAAAACACTTTCATGGAAAAATCGATTCTGCACTTGAACGCTGGATGATTGAAGCTGAAAAAAGAATAGTAACTTTAGTAGATGAAAACTGGAGTACTATAGAGAAACTCTCAAAACTTCTTCTCGATAAAGAGATTATTTACGAAGAAGAACTTA
>JAYEJR010000092.1:0-2272 GCA_034660715.1 Campylobacterota bacterium
CGTGATAGTTTTGACATTCAAGTTATGGGAGAAGAGAACTGTGATGCTATAGATGAGAGTAAACCATACTGGGCAATCGACCCTATAGATGGAACATGGTCATTCATCACACATGAGAATACTTCAGCAATAAATCTATCTCTTATAGATAATGGTGAAGTGATACTAGGCATAGTTTATAATCCTTTTACTGATGAGTTCTTTCAAACAGAAAAAGGTGCTAAATCTTATATTGGGATGCTTACTCTTCCACTAAGGGCTAATCCAACTGTAGCAGTAGTCAACTTTAAACCTGAACGTTCACACCCTATTGTCGGAACGCTCAACCAACTCTTTAAAGAAGATAAAGTTAAAAAACTAACCTCCATTGGAGGAAGCATCACTTACTCTATGTGTATGGTTTCCAAAGGTGCGTTTAGTAACTATATCGCTTACTTTAATTCCCACTCTAATGCTTGGGATCTCTCAGCCGCATGTTTGATTATAAGTAATAGTGGAGGATTTGTTACAGACCTTAATGGCGTTGAGATAGACCCCGTGCACCATAAAGGTTACATCATCGCAAGTGCAAATGCAGCTGCTAGAGATGATTTTCTCTCTATGATAAAGCCTATATTAGAGAGTTCTTCGTAACTCTTTAATAAACTAGATAGCTCTCTTAAATTCTGGATAAGCTTCAACACCACACTCATTCACATCCATACCTTCAACTTGAGCATCATCCTCTGCGCGGAAGGTTGTAACTTTATTGATAATATAAAGTACAGTATATGAACTCACAAAAGCAAATACAGCCACGACAAGCACACCTTTAAGCTGCTCTACCAATGAAACATCAGCTACAAATATACCAACGGCCAACGTCCCCCAAACTCCATTTACTAAATGCACAGAGAGTGCACCAACAGGGTCATCTAGTTTGAGTTTGTCAAAAAGAGGAACGGCAAATACAACTAATGCCCCACCAATGGCACCTATTAAAATAGGGGTATACATATCATAAAGGTCTGGTCCAGCGGTAATAGCTACAAGTCCACCCAGTGCGCCATTTAAAATCATAGTTATATCAAAGAGTCTGTATCTAGCGTACATTAACAGTCCAGCTATTATTGCACCAGCTAATCCTGCTGTGTTTGTATTCATAATTGTTTTGGCAACAGTATCAGCATTTTCAACAGAAGATATACTCCCTACACTTCCACCATTAAAACCAAACCAACCGATCCATAAAAGAAGTGCTCCTAGCACGACAAGGGGAATATTAGACGCGGGGATAACTCTTATCTTACCATTTACATAACGGCCCTTACGTGAACCCATAATCATTATAGCCGCTAAAAGAGCCCATCCACCAGTAGAGTGAATGACTGTTGATCCAGCTAGATCATACATATCGATATCTAAAAACGTACCTGCTAGCATATCGGCTCCCCAGCTGATATTTACAACAGTTGGATAAATAAGTCCACCCATAACAACTGCAAATATAGAGAGAGGAATGATGCGAACACGCTCACTCACACCGCCACTCATAATGTTTATAGTTTTTCCTACAAACGCCATCTGAAAAAGAAATGCAGCCCACTTACTCATGCTATCATTCTCCCATGAGCCAAAGGCCAAAGAGTAACCTAAAAGTAAAAATGCCATTGAGGCAACTGCATATATCATTACATTTATTGTTAATACACTTGTTACATTCTTTGTACGCACCAAACCTGCTTCTAGCATGGCAAAACCTGGAACCATAAAGATGATTAGGACCATCGCAAAAAGTGTAAAAAATGTATCTATTACGTATTTAAAATCAGCTTCTATCATTAAATAACCTTATCGTTTAAATCTAAAAAGATTTTAGCTAAATTAATGTTTTAGAAAAATAAAGAGAGAGTTTTTGAGGTCTTGTATATGCCAAAAGCATATACAAGTGAGGTTTTTTGAAACTATAAAGCTTCGTTGTCTTCTTCACCAGTTCTGATACGGATGATTTTCTCAACATCGCTAACGAATATTTTTCCATCTCCAATTTTTCCAGTACGAGCAGCTTCAACGATAGTAGTTGTTGTTTGATCAAGCAGATTGTCAGCTACTACCATTTCCATTTTGATTTTTGGTAAAAAATCAACTACATACTCTGCACCACGATAAAGTTCAGAGTGACCTTTTTGAGCACCGTAACCTTTAACTTCGCTAACAGTCATACCAGTTATACCGATTTCTGCTAATGCGTCCTTAACGTCTTCAAGTTTGAAGGGTTTAATTATTGCTTCTA
>JAYEJR010000093.1:0-2262 GCA_034660715.1 Campylobacterota bacterium
TATCCGAATATGGTTTTATAGGTTGCGACAACATAAACACAGATGATAATAAATTTGTTGGTGTTCGAGACCTAGAGTCGGATATTTTTAAAGAGCTGTATGATTTTTGGCTTGAAGATAAAGAGACACAAAAAGTATTTAGTTTTGAAAACAAAAACTGTTTAAAGGCTACAAGTTACGTAGGGGTTATTCAGACTAAAAACTTAAGTGTTGAGATATTGCCAAAGACATATACTAAAAAAGAAGAGAAGCAAACGCAAAGAAATGTATTTATAGAGATGTTAAAAGCACTCTTAAATATCAATGAGATACAGATAAACAGAGCAGACCTATCGACTACAAAAAACAGAAATATATATGAGATGTTTATCTCTCTTTTTGTACAAAGTATAGAAAAACTCATACATCGTGGGCTAAAATCGCAATATGTAGAGAAAGAGGATAATCAATTTTTCCTCAAAGGAAAACTCAAGTTTAATGAGCATATTAAACGCAACCTTATCCATAAAGAGCGGTTCTACGTCGAGTTTGATGAGTATTTACAAGATAGAGCAGAAAATAGACTTTTAAAGTCTACTATTGAGCTTCTTTTGAGAAAAACAAATGATTTTGAAAATAAACGCAACTTGAGACAGCAACTCTTTATCTTTGATGAAGTGAGTTTGTCGAGAAACTATGAGAGTGACTTTAAAAAAGTTAATACTCATAGAGGTATGGAGCATTATGAGTTGCCCCTTCGATTTGTAGATGTTTTTTTAAGAAATAAATCTTTTACTTCTCTTCGTGGAAAAGAGAATGTCTTTGCACTTCTTTTTCCTATGGAAAAGGTGTTTGAGAATTATATGGAGTTTGTTCTAAAGAACTCAAAAGAGAGTTTGAACTTAAGTAAAGTAATTCCTAATGGATATAGTGGTGACTATTTACTCAGTCATGGCACATGTGAAATAATAAACCAACAACCTGATTATGTTCTTGAAACACTAGATTCTTCACTTATCATCTGTGATGCTAAATGGAAACTTTTTGAAATAGCAACAAACAAGAGTAAAAAATGTAAAAATTATGAAAAAGTAAATATTGCATCAAATGATGCTTATCAAATTTTTAGTTATTTACACTACTACTATGCAGAGTCTACAGCATTCTTATTTGTTCCAGATACAGAAACAACAAAAGTTATTGAGCTTAGTTTCATAAAAGAAGAGAATAAAAAGATAAAAATAATTCCTATTAACCTAGAGAGTTTGATAAATCAGAACCATAAATTTAAAGAGGATATTTTTGAAATTTATGTAGATGAGGAAAAAGCATCATGAGTAATGAAAAAAACATAATTACTTCTGAGTACAAATCATGGCTCACAGAGATAAAACAAAACTTTCAAAGCTCTCAAATAAAAGCAGCTGTTCAAGTAAATAGTACACTTCTTGAGTTTTACTGGGAACTTGGAAATGAGATAGTCCAAAAACAAGAAGAGCATAAATGGGGGAGTGGTTTTTTACAGCAACTAAGCTATGACTTGATGGATGAGTTTCCTAAAGTTAAAGGTTTTTCTTATCGTAACTTAAGAGCTATAAAGCAATGGTTTCTGTTTTGGCAACAAGTTGTTGCCAAATTGGATAAAGAGAATCGGCAACAGGTTGTTGCCAATTTATTTCTACTACCTTGGGGGCATAACCTAACTATAATACAGAAATGTAAAGATAATGATGAAGCCCTATTTTATGTACAAAATACAATCAAATATGGAATAAGTAGAAGTGTCCTTATCCATCAGATAGAAACGAACCTCTATAAAAGAGATGCCAAGGCAGTTACAAACTTTGAGACAACTCTTCCACCATTGCACTCAGACCTAGCTAAGGAGATAACAAAAGACCCTTATAGTTTTGACTTTTTGACACTAAGTAAAGACTATCATGAGAGGGAACTTGAAGATGCATTAAATGATAACCCAACAATAGGAATACTTATCTGTAAATCTAAAAATGACATAGTAGTAGAGTATTCTCTTAAAAATATAAATCAACCCTTAGGTGTAAGCGAGTACCAACTCACCGAGAGTTTACCAAAAGAGTTTCAATCTTCACTTCCTAGTATAGAAGAGATTGAGGCAGAACTTGAGGATATGAAAGCATGAGTAAAATGGTAAAAATCATTGTAGATTCATACGACTATGAAGTAGAAGAGAACTCTCTACTCATAGACTTACTCATAAAAGAGAAGATAAAAGTACCCTACTTCTGTTACCATGAATCTCTA
>JAYEJR010000094.1:0-2250 GCA_034660715.1 Campylobacterota bacterium
TATTTTAACAAAACTCTTATGATATAATCTTCAGAATTACGAATAAATGAAGGAAATAGATGGAAATAGACACTTCGACATGGATGATGATCTTTTTTATAATTTTTTTAGTCATAAGTATCTGGAAGATTTGGGCTTTTTTACCAAACAAAGAACTTAAAGATGATGATACAACAGAAGCTTCACAAAAAGAACTTTTAAATATGATTCTCTCAACTATTAAAAAATCCACTCCAGATATAACTACTAGTGAACTCCTAAAACTGATAAAAGAGGATGAAGGTTTTGATAAGAAACACTTTTGGAGATTTAACGAAAATAGATTAATTCAACTACTAAGAGCTTACTATACTCAATACCCCGACACTTCATCTCTCAGTGATATCCATAAAAAACTAAACTCTTAGTTTTACAACATGGCGTTTAACTCTTCAAACGCCACTACTCACCTTTTATTTATTCCAACTCTAAAAGATAGCTAATTCTTCTCTTTATATTTTATATATTTTCTTTAATATTCCAGGAAAAAACCTTAGATATACTGCTAAAAAATAAAGGATCTAAAAATGGCACTAACAGAACAAGAAGAACTAGATATGAAAAATGCGATGAGAGGAAAGCTAAGTGATAATTATAATGACTTAGAAAAAGTACTAGAAAATCTTAGTACAAAAATGAAAAATACTTCAGATCATGGAACTTATAAGTTTATAGAAAAAGCAATTCAAAAAATAAACTCTAAAATGAGGACTCTTAAAGCATAATGAATAAAGTATAGCTCTTAAAAGCTATACCTCTTTGTATGAAGATTTAGTTTCTGTTCATAGCGTTTAAGTCTTCAAACGCCACTACGACTCTATCTACAAGAGTCTCTTGTCCAGCACGTAACCACTTTCTTGGGTCATAGTACTTTTTGTTTGGTTTGTCTTCACCATCAGGGTTTCCGATCTGACCTTGTAGATAGTCATGATTTTTCGCTTCATAAGCTTTTACACCTATCCATGTAGCCCACTGAGTATCTGTATCGATATTCATTTTGATAACACCATAGCCGATAGCTTCGCTAATCTCACTTGGCTCAGAACCTGAACCACCGTGGAAAACAAAGTTAACTGGTTTAGCTTCAGTTGAATGTTTTTCATTAATGAATTTTTGAGAGTTATCAAGAATCTTAGGAGTTAGTGAAACATTTCCTGGTTTGTAAACGCCATGTACATTTCCAAATGAAGCTGCGATAGTAAAGTGAGGTGAAACTTCACCGAGAACTTCATAAGCTAAACATACGTCTTCTGGTTGAGTATATAGAAGTGAGTTATCCATATCTGTGTTATCAACACCATCTTCTTCTCCACCTGTACAACCAAGTTCTATCTCTATACTCATACCGATTTTACTCATACGCTCAAGATAAGCTTTACAAGTAGATATATTTTCCTCTAAAGGCTCTTCTGAAAGATCTAACATATGAGATGAGAAAAGTGGTTTGCCATGTTTTTTGAAGTAATCTTCACCAGCATCTAAAAGTGCATCAATCCAAGGAAGAAGTTTTTTTGCAGCATGGTCAGTGTGAAGTATAACAGCAACACCGTAAGCTTCTGCCATCATATGAGTATGAATAGCACCGGAGACTGCACCAACAATTGCAGCTTTTTCATTTTCGTTTGAGAGGCCTTTGCCAGCATAGTAAGAAGCACCACCATTACTAAACTGAATGATAACAGGAGAGTTTACTTTTGCAGCAGCTTCTATAACACCATTTATAGAGTCTGTACTCACAACATTTACAGCAGGTATAGCAAAACCAACCTCTTTAGCATGTGCATAAACTTTTTGAACATCCTCGCCAAAAAGAACTCCTGGTTTTACAATATCTAAAATACCTTTACTCATACAATCCACCTCACAAAAATTATTTTTGAAATTATATTAAAAAGTTCATTTAAAAGAACTTTATGTTAAAATGAACTAAAGGGCATCCCTAAATTACATACTAGACAGAGTACATGGCACAACAAAAGACAAAAGAACTTATAACAGATATAGTTCTTATCGACATCATCAACTTTTCTCAACTCTCATCAAAGCAGCAGTTAGAGATAGTCAACTTTTTAACAAAAAGCTTTAAAAAGATGATAGAGAAGATGCTTATTAACTCTAACATGCCTCTCTCAAAATTTATCATAGGATTTGTTTCTACTGGAGATGGTTTTTATTGTATCTTAAACCCAAGATTAAAAGGTTTCGGAGCTA
>JAYEJR010000095.1:0-33912 GCA_034660715.1 Campylobacterota bacterium
CTTCTGTAGATTATAGTTTAACATCGAACAGTAAAGTCGATGCTACATGTGAAAAACAGGCTGCATCTATTACAGTAAATGGTTTACATCAATAGAACATAAATATGAGGATGCAGTGGCATCACTCATTATTTACTGTAATACTTTTTTAGGGAATGAAAGATTTAGTTATAATTTCACAAAAAGATAACATTATGAACTTTTCACAACTCCCTCTTGAATCTTCAATGCTCACAACTCTTGACTCTCTTGGTTATAAAAATGCTACAGCTATACAAGAGGAGACACTTCCCTTTATACTAGATGGTAAGGACATTATAGCTGAGGCTAAGACAGGGAGCGGAAAGACTGCTGCGTTTGGTATAGGGCTACTAAGCAAACTAGACGTGAAGAAGTTTAGAGTACAGTCTTTAGTCCTCTGTCCAACTCGTGAACTTGCTGACCAAGTTGCAAAAGAGCTCCGTCGTATCGCTAGATTTAAACACAATATCAAGATTTTAATGCTTACGGGTGGTGAGAGTTTTGGTAGACAACTAGGTTCGCTCGAACACCAAGCGCATATCATCGTAGGGACTCCTGGTCGCGTTTTAAAGCATCTAAACAAAGAGAGCTTAGAACTCTCAAATCTAGAGACTCTAGTCCTTGATGAAGCTGATAGAATGTTAGATATGGGTTTTTTAGAAGAGGTGGAGTCGGTAATGGCGTTTGCTCCAAAACAGCGCCAAACACTACTCTTCTCAGCTACTTACGATGAGACTATAAACGCCATCAGCGATAAGATACAAAATGACCCTATAAGTATAAAAACAACTCATCAAGAAGTTGCAAATAAAATCAAAGAAGAGTTTTATGCAACGAGTAATAAAGAAGATACTTTTGTTAAGATTCTTTCACAGTTCAAACCAGAAAATGTCATAGTCTTTACAAACACTAAAGTCCAAGCCAAAGAGCTTGCAGAGAATCTTCAAAAAAGAAAGATTGATGCACTCGCGATTCATGGTGACTTAGAACAGTATGAGAGAAATGATGTCTTAGTACAGTTCGCAAACAAGTCTTGCCCAATCTTGGTAGCAACAGATGTTGCAGCTCGTGGGCTTGACATAAAAGAGCTCTCAATGGTCGTTAACTTGGACATTCCTCATGGAAGTGAAACATACACTCACCGTATAGGAAGAACAGGTCGTGCAGGTGCTGAGGGAATAGCTATAACTCTATATAGCTCATATGAGAGAGAAAACGCAGATGCCTATAGAGACCAAAACAGAGACTTTTTAGAAGATAGCGACCTTAAAGGCTCGACAAACTTTGAGTTAAAACCTAAGTATGTGACACTTGTGATAGAGGGTGGTAAAAAAGATAAGCTTCGTGCAGGAGATTTACTTGGTGCTTTAACTGGTGATGCTGGACTTGCTGGAAGCAGTATAGGTAAAATAGACATCTATGATAGACAAGCTTACGTAGCGATAGAGACTAAGTTTATCGAAGATGCTCACAAGAGTCTCAAAAGTGGTAAGATAAAAGGGAAAAATTTCAGCGTTTGGATTTTGTAAATCGATGAAGTTAAAGTATCTCAATCATTATTCAAAAGAGACACAAGCCCAAGTACTCAAGCTAATAGAAGCTGATAAACTTACGGCACACCTTCTTAAAAAATACCCAAAATCACATGGCATTACAAATGATAAAAATCTTTTTAACTATACCATGGATATCAAAAACGAGTATATGAAAAAGTCGCCACCGCTTTCTAAAACCCTTTATGATGGAAAGATAAATGTCATCCATAATGCTCTTGGAACTCATCACTTCATCTCAAGAGTTCAAGGTTCAAAACTCAAGGCAAAAAATGAGATAAGAGTCTCTTCCCTGTTTAAAAAAGTTCCAGAGGAATTTTTGGAGATGATAGTTGTGCATGAACTTGCACACTTTAAGGAAAAAGAGCATAATAAATCCTTCTATAAACTCTGCGAATATATGCAGCCAAACTATCATCAGGTAGAATTTGACTTGCGTTTATATCTTACTCACATGGATTTACAAGGAAAGATGGAGCAGTGGACTTAAGAGGTCTCTATATTTACTAACTCCACTCTATCACAATCTTTTTTGATTAGTTTTTTATCCGAGGCATCCTCTTCAGCAAGAACAAGTATATCGGCAAAATCATCTTTAGCAACTTCAAATGAGTGTAACTCTTTTTGAGTCTCAATCTTGACAATACTTTCGTTTGGTTGTGCGAAGAGATGTAAATTTCTAAAGCCTTTTGCGTATTCGCTTTTAATGACTTTTGCTATCTTCTCATTTGCAAGAAGTTCGTTGAGTGTTAGTTCTTTGTTTAAGTCTGCTTTGCAGAGTATTTTGTAAGTTACCAAAATATTTCCATTCATAATTTTCCCTATTTTGTTGATAAATAATTTATATGATATAATTATAACAGTTGGGACAATTAGAGAGCTACGAACTCTCTAAAAGCTTTTAATATAATCTTAATTCTAAGAGAACTAAAATTATAACAATTACGATTGCTGTTCGCATTGTTACTCCTTTAGATTAAAGGCTGACCCTGTCCCACCTTACACCTCACAATGCTTGAACAATCTTAATCGCCAACTGATAAATAATTTTACTATGATTTTTAATTTAAGCTTATTAATATGACATTTTGCAATAAATATTGCTTATTATATCTGTTTAATCCATCCACCTAGTTGGATCGTATCCATCAGTAGGTCGAATAATTTCTTTTTTTTCTAGCTCTTTTTTCATAACGATAGAGTGTGAGTTTTCAACTCTTTTAAAGTTAAACTTTTCAAAAAAATTGATAATTTTCTCATCATCTAATATGCTGATGCTAACTCCTTCATAGACTTCACCCGCTTCAAGTAAAAACTGACTCATCATGCTTTGACCTATGCCTTTGGCTCTAAACTCTGGTAGTACATATATGCTAAGCACTGGCGTTTGTTCATCTACAAACCCCGTTGCATTATGCTCGGCGTTTAGTTTTCTGCTCCATATAGCACCGGCTATGACATTATCAACCAAGGCATAGAGTCCTAGGTCCTTAGCTGTTAGTCCATAAAAATCACTGTAAATAGAGTTATCTTCTAAGTCTGGATGAGCATACTTAGTCATATCTTTTACTATTTTACTCTCGCTTGAACGGAGAAAGTAGAGGGTAGGTGTCATCGGTTTTTCCTTGTATTAATGATAAAGTTTAAGAAACTTAAGTTTTTTTCTGTGCTATAATTGATATAGATACAAAGAGGAGGCTATTATGAATGTCGCACAATATACATTTCAATCACCTTCAGCTTCACAAGTTCAAGTAGGTCGATTGGATCCATCTTCTGTTAAAACAGAGACTACTACACAAAAAGCACCAACTAGCACTAATGAAACTCTGCAAGAAGCTAAATCTTTTGAAGCAACTCAAGTTAAAGAGGTTACTCCTACAGTAGAGTCAGAACGACTTCTAGATGTTTATGCTTAAGGGCACCTCTAAAAACTCTAGCATCACTCAGAGGAACAAAGAGAGATGAAGTCGTGAAGAACTTTCTTTGTACCCCAAGGGCATTTCCTATGGGCAACCATAGCCTTAGCTACGACGATAAGAAATTCTTTGCGAGTTCGCTCTCTTTATCCCTCCCTTTGGGCATAAGAGAAGAGCCTATACTCATCGTTACTCTTTCTTGACTTAGCTTAGGCTAGGTCTTCAAAAGAGTGCCTTGATTATAAACTCTTCTCTTATGCTGAGTGACACTAGGATTTTTAGAGGTGCTCTTAACTGATATCTAGCGTTTGACTCTTGACCTGTTCTAAAAACCATTCCCATTTTCCATAACCACTATCACTGTTAATGTGACCTGCATTCTCTATCATCTTCATTGGTATATTTAACTCTTTTTGTAAAATGAATGTTTCTTCTTTACTCATATAAGGATCGTTGGTGGAAGTGACTAAAAAGCTATTTTTTGCATAAAGGTTTTTTGGTGCACTCACTGGAAAGAACTCTTTTAGCTCTTGAACTTGACAGTTTAAACTTGGAGGCGCAACAAGGTATAGGGTCTCAACCTCTCTCATGGGTTTAGCATTACATATATGAAACCAAAGAGTGTTTGCAAGAGAGTGACAGATAACGATGTCTGGCTGAAAATCATGGAGTGTGAGATGTAGTTCACTCATCCAAACGCCAAGGTTTGGTTCATCCATATCACTAAAGCGAAGAAAGTTTACACAGCCATACTTTTTTGCAAGTTCACCTGCTAACCAACTCTGCCAGTGTGGGTTATCACTACCGCCCCAGCCATGTAAAAGAAGTACTTTTTTACGCAACTACTCTACCAGCTTTTTAAAGTTTTTGAGTGTAATGAGTCTCACTTTATCACTCTTAAGAGCTTTGAGTTCATTTGAGAAACCATTTTTAGCAACTATGATAAAGATGTCGGCGTTTATGCCAGCTTTTTGACATGACTCTTGAAGACGAGTAAGTTCACTCTTTTTGACCTTGGCGTTTGTATATCTGCAAGAACCAACTATAGTCTGTTTAGAACTTGTCGTCGCATAGATATCTAGCTCTATATCATTCTCAAAATAGGGACGAATCTCTTTGAGTCTATCCTCTTTAAAGTTAAGCTTTATAAGTTCGTATGCTAGTTGTGTAAATGTCAACTGTAAAAAATCACTTCCTCTGTTAGCATAACGCTCTTTCATCTCTTTGTAGTCACCATCGCGAATTCCCTTAAATATAGGAGAAATAAACGCAAACCAAAATCTTAAAAAAGGAGAGTTAAAGATGGCAGTTGACTTGTAAGGACGGATGATTTTACACTCACTTAGTTCTAAGATGGCATTGTCTCCAACCTCTTTTGAAACACTAGCTCTTTTAAAGGCACTCTGTATACGAGAGTCACCCATCGCAAGACCACTGAGTATAGAGTGATGGAGTGGCAGTCCATCTGTTAATTCCGTGATGTCATTTCGTATGTATCTAAAGTCTGGAAGTATAAGCTCTTCTATAAGTTCTATAGCGGGCTTGGAAGTATCTATACTTCCCCATTTAACGCCACCGAAGATGGAAAACAACTCAATTGCACTCTCCATTGTTTCAGGCTTGTATTGTGTGTAAAATGAACGAAATTGCTCTAAGAGAGTCTCTTTACTTAGTATGATGGGGAAGCCTTTTTATTTATATGTGATATTATAGCGTTTTAGAAGGGTGGTGTACTACACAAAGTCTACACGCTTTTTTTGTACAATATTTCAACTTATAAAACAAAAGGAAAGAAAATGGGTAAATTAAAACTTGTAGCACTGCTACTAGGAGCGATACTTTTTACAGGAATAGGTGCTGTTAGTCTTAGTGCTGAAGATATGAAGTGTGGTGCTGGAAAATGTGGTGTTAGTGTAGATAAACCAGCTAAGAAGATGAAATGTGGTGCTGGTAAATGTGGTAGTGCTAAGGGCATGAAAGCACCAAAGTGTATGTGTGGGGACAACTGTCCAAACAAAGCAAACTGTGCAAACAAACTAGACTCAAGTAAGCCATGTAACTGTGCTAAAAAATATAACATGAAATGTGGTGCTGGAAAATGTGGAAACGCGATGAAAGGACAGGGTAAAGGTATGGGTCAAGGAAATGGTAAGGGCAAAAGCATGAAGTGTGGTGCCGGTAAGTGTGGTGGTAACTAGTCTTTCTTCTCTTCTCTAAACAGTTCTAGTATTTTTTCTAAGTCCCAAGCTTTTTTATAAACTCTTCCTGCAGTGGCGTTTGGGTGGCCTGAGCCATCCCACTTCTCATGATGCTCATTTGCAACTATAGCTGCTGCTTGGAGTATGGGTTTAGAAGAGTCCTTAAGCATATCATAGCCAATTTTGATATATTACAACTATGACCTTCAAACATATGTAGACACCTTGTTCAATAATATTTATTTAGTATATCATAAGAAAATAATGAGTTTCAATAAATAAGCTACACAATATATACACATACTTTGTGTATAATAATTTTAGATATAAAAAAGGAGTCTCTTGTGTGTATACCTCATGCCTTTGAGCCTAAAGAGAAAAAAGTTGGGCTTATAAGTTCTCTGTTTGGTTTGTAGATGAAGAAGAACTACTCTAGAAGAACTTTTTTAAAAGCAGGTTTTCTCTCATCTGCAGTCATCATTATGAATGGCTGTAGCCCCTTTGCTATAACAACCTCAAGAGAAACAATCTCAGTCGTTCAAAATGACCTTTTCCCAAAAGCACAAGAGCTTAAAATCAATACTTCAGAGTACATTACTCTACTACTCAGACATAGCCGTGTATCAGATGAAGATAAAGAATTTTTAAAAAATGGTGTAAAGTGGTTAAATGAAACTGCAGTAGAGATGCATAAAAAAATCTACACAAAGCTTCCGCAAGAGAAACGCCAAGATGTACTAAACACCATCTCGGATACGCAGTGGGGTGAGAGCTGGATGTATAACATGATGACTTATATATTTGAAGCAGCATTAGGAGATCCTATATATGGTGGTAACAACAAAGAGGCTGGCTGGAAATGGTTAAAGTTTAGTGGAGGAATGCCTCGTCCTACAAAGGCTTACTTATGATGTATGATATCTGTATAGTAGGAAGTGGAGCAGGTGGCTCACCTATAGCATATGAACTCTCAAGCGCGGGATACAATGTAGTTGTACTTGAAAAAGGTGACTACTATGATGAAAAGAGTTTTAATAAAGATGAGTTAGCAGTCTCTCGTCGTGATATGTTTACCCCTCCACTAGATGAGCAAAAACACATCATAAACGAGTATACTCAATCAGGAAAATTTACTCGCTATGATGGAGCGGAGTCTGGCTGGAATTTTTGGAATGGTTCTATGGTTGGTGGCTCATCAAACCTAATGAGTGGGTATTTTCATAGAATGAAGCCAGATGACTTTAAACTTCGTAGTGTTTATGGAAAGATAAAAGGAGCTAACATAGTAGACTGGGCTATCTCTTATGAAGAGCTAGAACCTTACTATGAAAAAGTGGAGAGAGTAGTTGGAGTGAGTGGAAAAGTAGTAGACCATCTCTATCAAGAACCTCGATCAACTGAGGATTTCCCTTATCCTATCTTAGAGACTAATGGTGTTACTCGTTGGTTTGATAAAGCTTGTAGTGAGCTTGGATTTGAGTCTATACCAACGCCACGAGCGGTGCTCAGTCAAGATGCACTTGGAAGAAAGGGCTGTTTTTACTCAAACTTTTGTGGTAGTTACGGCTGTGAGAGTGGAGCAAAGGGAAGTGCAAGAGCTGCTTTACTACAAAAATGTAATGCAAAAATAATCACTGATGCCTTCGTTTATAAGCTAGACTCAAAAGATGGAAGAGTTACAAAGGCTCACTACTACACCAAACATAAGATACGACACACTATAAATGCCAAGATATTTGTTCTCGCTGCTCAAGCTATAGAGACTTCGCGTTTACTTCTAAACTCGAAAAATAGTGAGTTCCCACAAGGCATGGCTAACTCGAGTGGGGAAGTCGGGAAAAACCTTATATTTTCTGCTGGCGGAAGTGGGAGTGGAAGGTTTATTTACGAGAACTTGACTCCAGAACATCAAGAAGAACTTATGCAGGTTGGAGTCTTTTTTAACCGAAGTTTACAAGATTGGTATGATTATGATGATGGATGTAAAAAGTACAAGGGTGGTACGATAGATTTTCTTTTTGAACATCAAAACATCATCTCTCGTGCATCTCGTGAACTCTATGGTAGTGATGGAAAGCTTATTTGGGGAGAGAAGTTAGCTGATAAACTTCATGCTAGACTTACAACTTCTCGTGTTTTAACTTTTGAGGTCTTTAATGACTGGTTACCAACTGATAACTGCAGTGTAAGTGTTGATGATGTTGTAAAAGACAAGTACGGTATACCAGTTGGTGTTATAAACTTAAATTCACATCCGCATGATTTGGCTGTAGGTGAGCATCTTGCTAAAAAAGCTGTAGAAGTTTTAGAAAAGATGGGTGCTGTTGAGGTAGATTATTCTATCTCTTCAAGCCCTCCACCAAACTTGGTGGCTGGCGGATGTCGTTTTGGAGAGAATGCTAAAACATCTGTACTTGATAAAAACTGTAAAGCACATGACTTAGAAAATCTCTATGTCACAGATGCCTCCTTTATGCCAACAGGTGGCAGTGTCCCTTACACATGGACTATCTATGCAAACTCTTTTAGAGTGGCTGATATAATTCAAGAAAAGTTAAAAATAATTACACTTGCGACCTAGTTGCATATATTAACCTTTCTATAAGTTCTACTTTGATATTGTTCGACTCATGATGAAAAAGACAACTCTGTATCTATTACTTATTGCTTTTATTTATATATCTGTTCACTCGTATATTCATAATGCATTTGACCATGTTCATGATACTAAGTGTAGTATATATGTACTCGAAGAGATGTCAACTGGTGCAGATATAGCTATAGTAGCACAGCTACTACTACTCTTTCTAGGTTTCGTCTTTTTTCAGTTTAGACTTCCTAAACGCCAACTTCAGGCTCAAAAACTATTCAGTATAAGAGCTCCTCCTCGCTCTTAGATATTCCCAACAAACAAATTAATACAAATAAAATAATAAAATACAAATAGGATAATTATGAAATTTAATAATATAAAAAATATGGCACTTACTTTAAGTGCATTGGTAGTTTTAAGCGGTTGTGGTAGTGATGATAGTGATGCGGGAACTCAAGAGAGTGCAAAAGAGTTGGAGTCGGCAAAAGCTGCACTCTTTTTCTATGGTGCAGATCAAAACGATCATTATGCGCTAGATACTGAGACACTTGCATTAACAAACCTAAATGGAAATACGGGGGATGAAGATTTAGAAAATTTCAATCTTGAAAATAATGAGAGTGGAAGACTCTTTGTTTGGAGAGACGATGCAGGTGATAGTGATGAAGCAAACGATGAAGATAAGGTTGTGATGTTTGATTCAACTTACTCGTTTGCAGATGATGGTAATGCTACATATGAGGACTTTTTCTACCTTGGGCATTATCATGCTGAAGAGCATGATGAAGAAGGTGAAGAAGAGCATGAAGATGAGCATGAAGAGGGACACTTAGCTGCTCATTCTAACGAAGAGTTTAATCCTGCTAACACAGAGCTAAACACTACTGTAAGAGCAGCAAGGGAAGCTGGACTGGCTCGTCTTAATGCATACCTTCAAAAACAGAAGACACTTAAAGAGAATCTAGACTCAAACTTGAGTGCAGTGAGTGGAGCTTCTGATTTATGTAATTTTTATTCTGTTGAAGAGCATCATGAAGTGGATGGAGTGGTGCACGAAGAGATGTTTCACTTTGTAATGGATACACAGGGAGTTATGTACAAGTTTGAAGAGCATGATGGTGACATAGAGTATTTAGATGATTATGAAGCAGTCTCAACAATTGGTTTTTGTGATGCGAATAAATCAGGTATAAGTAAGTCACCTGAAGGTATTTTAGTCTATCTTGGTGGTGATGAGAAAAAACTTTTTCTTGTAGATTCACATGGAGATGCTAATATGCATGTGCACACTACATGGAACATTGGAGAGTTTCTTGGTGGCAAAGTTGTAGATACGATGGTAGGTATCGGTGATGTTGATGCAGAACATGCTGCTCATTAATAGATGAAATTTTTTCTTTTAAACCTGTCACTTTTCATTGCAAGTAGTGCTATTGCACAAGAGTATCACCTTGATAGCATAGAAGTGCAAAGCAAATACGAAGAGCAGATGGTAGAAGAGAGCGTAGTCAAAGAGAGTAAAACCCTAGCCAAAGAGGCGAAGGGTGAAACTCTTGGAGATTACCTCGAACAAGAGCAGTTTATAGACTCTGCAAGTTATGGCCCAGCCGTTGGTCGTCCCGTAGTTAAAGGGATGGATGGCTACCGTGTTGGTATAACAAATGGAAACATCAACTTAAACGACCTCTCCTCTATGAGTCAAGATCATGCAGTAGGTGTTATGCCTCGTGCCACAAAAAAGATAGAGTTCCTAAAAGGTCCCGCATCACTTCTTTATGGGAGTTATAGTGGAGGGGTTATTCGCGTTTTTGGTGAAGAGCATCAAAAGAAGTTACTCAAAGATGGACTCAGAGTAGATACTACACTGAGCTATGGATCAAATGGTGCCGGAAAGATTGGTACTGCCACTGTTGAAGCTGCGGACTCAAACTTCTCAGCATATATCTCTACAGCATATCATCAAGCGGATTCTTACAGAGACGGAGATAACAATCTTATCAAAGACTCCGACACTCTCTCACAGCAGACTCATGCAGTTCTAGGCTACAAACTCAATAAATCAAATATATTTAAAGTTTACTATGACAACCTCAAAAAAGATTACGGTATTCCTAACAATACACCAGAGTCAACTACAATAGATATGAAGCAGGAGCGTTACGGTCTTGTTTGGCATGCTAAAGATCTTTTTGATACATTAGAGTTTGCACAAACTGAAATATCTTATAGTGAATATCTTCATCATGAATATGAAGGTGATAGTGCTATGGGACTTTTTGGCCAAAATCAGTTGAACATCTCTACTGCGTTTGGACTTGATTTTGATGACTGGCATGTGGATACAAACTTAGAATACTTAAACAATGAACTGAAAGTATGTCATGATCATAAAGCTGGAGTATGCGACTACTTTAGAGTGGCGAGCAGAACATCTACTAGTGATAATGATGGTCAGGCCATTGTGGGACCAGGAGGTACTACATCTGAAGCAGACAATCCAGATGGACTTCCATTCTCGCATGGACACCCTATGCCAAATGTAGATGAGTCTATTTTTAAAGCTGGAATGGCGTTTAAAAACTTTGTAAACGACACAAATGAAATCACTCTCTCTGCTAGAGCAGATGTGAGAAATCTCACTCCAAACAGTGAAAATATCCAACAAGAGTGGCTTATCCCAGTTAGCATAGATCCTAACTACTACAGTGCTATCAATGACTCAGCAGTGAGTGCTAGTCTTGGATGGTATAACTTCCTAACTGACACTGTCACTATGCAGACATCACTCTCCTACATTCAGAGACTTCCATCTTCTACCGAGCTTTTTTGGAACGGTTTTCATCATGCTACAAATACTTATGTTATGGGGGATAGATACCTCGAAAATGAGGAGTCTGTGAACTTTGACTTTGACCTTATGTGGAGTGAAAATGGACTTACGAGTGAAGCGAGTTTTTTTTACTACAACTTCTCAAACTACATCTATCAAACACAAATCATAGGTAATGACAACGAACAGATAAATGTGTTAAACATAGTAGGTCATAATGCATATGCATGGGGTATGACTGGTGCTGGAGCACTTGTTTATGGGGTGGCACTTAAAGAGAGTTACAAAAAAGAGATTGAATCTCATAAGTTTGAAGGTTCTGTTGCACTTGAGGCGATTCGTGGAGAGCTCAAAGATGGCTCCAATATCCCCCGTATGCCACCTTTTAATGCAAGCATCAAGTTAAAGCACAAGTACCACGACTATAGCTCAAGCCTTGGCTATAAGTATGTAGATAGAAGTAGATTTGAAGGTGCAAACGAAATGCGAACGCCAGCTTATGGATGGCTAAGTGCTTACATAGAGTACGCTTATAAAAGCAAATATATAGAAGGACTTGTTTATCTTAAAGGTGAGAACTTAACAGATGAGATGGCTTACAATCACCTCTCCTTTTTAAAAGATACCGCACCTCTTCCTGGTAGACAGATAACAGCAGGTTTAGAGTTGAGTTTTTAGATATAAAATAGAGAAATTTCTCTATTTTAATCTCTGAGTGTTATTTAGATAGACCGTTTACTTGTTTATAAATTCTCTTTACATAAGTAGGTTTAAGACCTGCAATTTTAAGTTCTGTTATCTCTTCTTTTATATGCTCTTTTTTAATAGAAATAAGTGTTTTTAGTCTATCAGTAAAAGCTGCTTTTACCTCTTTACTAAAGTCACCTTCATACTCAGGAAATTGAGAATTTAATTTTTCCACTACATTAGATAGAGTACTATCTTTAATGATCTCTAACTGCTCTTGTGGATGTGTTTTAAGTGTTTCTATCTTGTGTACCCATGTAGCAACTAAAATGCCTTGAAGCTCTTGAGAATACTCTCTTCCTTCACTAGGAAACTCTTTAGTTAGTGCGCTAGCTAATTCTTCAAGTTCGTTAGCATTAAAAACCTCTAGTTCTGCTTCAAATGCTGCTAACTCTTGTTCATATTCGTATGCATCATTATATAACTTTGCTAATTCAATATTTTTTTGATTTTGCTCGGCAGCTTTTTTCGCTGCAAGTTGGTTTTTTATATTCTCTTTAGCATCATCTTGAAATGCATCATTCTCATCTGATGAAAGAAAAGCTTTTAGTTCATCCATTGGTTTCTCCATAAATATTTGTAGCATTTTAGATTAAATTGTCGTAAAGTCCAATTAAACTACTTAACTTGTTCATTTTTTAGGTCTAGATAAAGGTTATGAACTATTTTAGATAATTATAATGCTTTTAATTTAATCTGATACAATTATTGTATGCGGACATAAGTGAGATGTCTATAAGTTGATATAGGAGTAACTTTACAAATACTTACTCCCATTATTTAGGAGAATTGTTATGAATACTGAAACTAAAGAAAAGTTAGCAGAAATTGTTACACTTGTAAATAAAGCAATGGTTGACCCAGATATTGATATTGATTATTTTATACCTGGAGTTGAGACAACTATTGAAGGTGCAGATGATTTAAAAGGTCCTTACATTTTACTAACATATGTGATTAGCCAATATAATAAACCAACACGTAAGATACATTTAGGAAGAACTATACTTGAAGGTTCGGCTCAAGAGGTATCAAATCAAGTGACAGCTTCAATAGAAGAGTTTAAAGGTGAGATAGATTCTGTAGAGATGGGCTAAATACCATCTCTTTAGGAGTTCTTTTTAAGGTTAATAGAGTCTGTAACTTTTTCTCTAAATGAGGCTGTAAACATTTCTATTAGCTCCTCACCCTCTTCTTCATCGAAGTGGTACTCAGCAAAGCCAAAAAAGTCTTCTGGTGTGATTTTATACTCAAACATTTTATCTATAGCTGGTTCGTATTTATTATTAAAAAACAGAGTTGCTATCTCTTCACCCTTATTTGCGCCATTAACACTGTTCCCTACTTTAAAACACTTTTGTTTATGAAGTTGGTCTTCTAGTCTATCTAGTTGATTCCCTTGCTCTACAGAGGCTGTTCCAGTTTTTAGTATAGCCATTATTAAATCTTGCATATCAGTTAATATTTTTGATTGTTCACTCATTCTTTCTCCTAGTTTGTATTAAATTTAAATAGTAATGTTACCAGTCATCGTCGTCATCTTCATTATCTATATCAAGATTGTCAATAAACTGTTCTGATAGTCTATATGCTTTTTTATAGAATTTCTCTGCTAGTTCAGGTATAAATAGTCTATCGAGTGTAGCTTGAAATAGCTCAAGCCAACGTTCAAAATCTTCTCTAGTGAGTGGTCCTAAAAATGCATGAGGTGGAAATGGATCGCCCCAGTAGTTTTTCTTACCTTCCATCATGAGCATCCAGAAGTTAACAAGAGTGTTTAAGTGCTCATGCCATTTTCCATTTTTAAGATCATCACCTAAGGCTTTTATAAAGAAAGGGCTTAAAACATCATCTTTTAGTACAACGGTATAAAATTCTCGTACTAATTCTTCTATTTTTCCTCTATCCACTGTATCATGAAGCATAGTTTCTCCTAGTATTAATGATGAGAGTATATCTAAATATGAAATTATATATTTAACCGACACTCATTCTCGAGTAGTTTGTTTAACCAAGTCATTTGCTCACTAGTAAGTTCTAATTTATTGTATATTACATCTAGCTCAGTTAAATTAATCAAATGAACAATTTCCGATGGAAGGGAAGTGAGTCTGTTTTTCCAAAGAGTCAGTTTATTTAATTTAGTAAGTTTTCCTATCTCATGCGGGAGTGATGTAAGTTTATTTTGTCCAAGTTCGAGAATAGTCAAGTTTACTAGGTTACCAATGTTAGGGGGTATTGTTGTAATGTTGTTTTCTTGAAGTAGAAGTAGTTTTAGATTTTTTAAAGTAGCTATCTGTTTAGGAAATGTTTCTAGTTTATTTCCTGCAAGATATAGTTCTTCTAGATTTACAAGAGCAGATATCTCTAAAGGAAGGGTTGAAATTTGATTTCCAAGAAGATAAAGCTTTTTTAAACTAGTAAGCTTACCTATCTCTTTAGGTAAGCAAGAGAGCTGTGAGCCAAGTAGGTTAAGTTCAGTTAGCTTAAGTAACTGCTCTTTATCTCTTGGAATACCTCTGTGGTAGCCACCATTTAAATATGATTGATGCTCTATCCATTCTAAATCAGAAATGTCATTTTTATCTGCCCATTCCCATATACTTTGAATCCAAGCATCATCGTTTTTCATAATGGCTTTAGCTCAACTTATGCGTTATGAAAACCAAGCATAGTACCAAATAACTTGTCTTCAGTAAGACCCATTTTCGCTGAGTTTATTAAGTTGTTGTCTTCATAGTATTTAAGAAGCTCTTGTGCATCTTGACCTGTCATCATAGCTTGATATCCAAGTGCAGCATGTACTTCTTGTTCATGAACTTCAATACCCTCTTTTTTAGCGAGTGCTTCAACAATAAGTCCAATTTTGATGATATTTCTAGCCTCTTCTCTTACAGACTCACGAAGCTCCATAAATTTACCTTTATCTTCAGTATACTCTTTATGTTCAGCTTCACTAAATCTTTGTGATCTTTCACTTACTCTAGCATCAATTTCTTGTTCTACGATATTATTTGGAAGTGTAAAGTCAAATTTTGATAGTAGTCCTTTAACCATTTTAGGTTTAAGGTCAGACATATAGATTTTAGAAACTTCTTCAGATGTGATTTGTTCACCAAGTTTTTCTTTGAGTGTATCAAGAGTGGCGTTTGGATTACTAAGAATCTTTTGTGCAAACTTGTCATCTGGCTCTTCAGCTTTTTGTTCTTGAATCTCATGTAGTTTTACACTAAATTTTGTCTCTTTTCCAGCTAAATCATCAGCTTGATAATCTGTTGGAAATGTAACAATGATTTCTCTTGTTTCACCATACTCCATACCAATAATTTGCTCTTCAAATCCTGGAATAAATGAGTTAGAACCAATCTTAAGATTGAACTTTTCAGCACTTCCACCTTCAAATGTTTTACCGTCGATATACCCAACAAAGTCTATCACTGTTACATCGTCATTTATAACTGCTCTCGGCTTTTCAAGTTTAACAAATGGAGCTTGTTTATCAGCAAATTCTGCTAGTTTTTCTTCTATAGCTTTTGGATCAGCTACTGGCTTATCAAATTTAGGGATTACATCAGAAACATCAATATCAACATTTACTTCAGGACTTGTTGATAATTCAACTTCAAAGTAAATACTGTTTTCTTGTTGGTCATACTTTTTAAGTGCTGGTTGTCCTAATAGTGTTTCTACATCTATTTTTGCTTCTTTGATTCCAGCATCTATAAATTCTTTGAATGCTAGTCCTGCTGCATCTTGTTGAACTTTTTCATCAGCAGCTGCATCATCTTTAGCTTCTGTTGTATCTTGCTCTTTTAGTTTAGCAACTTTCTCTTGAATAACACTGTTTTCTACTGTACCACTGATAATAAAGTTTATATCATCTATTTTTTTTACTGTAACTTGCACTACAATCCTTTTGATTTTTTGCAAAATATTAATTTAACGGCATTATATCAAAAGTATGTAAAGAGTTTAGTTAGAAGAATTGTATTTTTGTTATTAAAATTTATATTTAAAGTTTAGTGAGGGAGTGTCTATTTTGTTGTCGTTTGATGTCTGTTTACATCAATAAGTTTAGTCACCCAAAAGGGTGACTAAGAGGTGTATAGAGCTTACTCTTCGTGACCAGCCATTTCCATTGTAATACAATTTCTATCAAGCATGTCAGTACAAACGTATACACATAGTGCACACCCTTTACATCTATCTTCATCTACCCAAGATGTGTTACCATCTTTATTGAACATAAGCGTATTTGCTTCTGGACAATATAATGTACAAGTATTACACTTGTACTCAGCACACATATCAGAATTAACTTTTGCTACATAATACATCTATTTTCTTCCTTATATTGCGAATCTAACGATTAGTTCAGAACCACTAATGTCTACAGTGTCTGCCATTTCGAAAGTTTTATTAATTACATTCATATTAGCTTGAAGTAATTGCTCTTTTTTCTTGAACTTTTTCTCAATAGCAGAGTCAAGTGCAGCAGTACCACCAGAAGCAACAAAAGAGTTTCCAAGGAATCTCTCTTTAACAGCTGCTTCAATATTTTCAGTACTTACTAGTTTAGTAAGACCAAGAAGCATACCCATCATTGCCATGTTAGTTGCAAGTTCAGTACCAGCTATTTTCATTGCTAGTGCAGTTGCATCAAACTGAACTACAGTTGCGTTTAAGTCATTAAGTACTTTTTGATCTTCTTCAGTAAGAACATCAAAGTCAGTATTAATGATAATTAAACTGTTTGGCTTTAGACCAGTATAAAAAGGCATAGTGTAAGACTTACCATGTGTTACAACTTGTGAGTGGTAAATCATGATAATATCTGGGTAAACAACTTCACCAACTTCGTAAATCTCTTCAGAAGAAGCTCTTACATAAGCTTCAACTGGTGCCATACGTTTCTCAGAACCAAAAAATGGTACTAGAGATGCATATTTACCAGCATTATCCATAGTAGAACCAAGGATGTGTGCAGTAGTTACAACACCTTGTCCACCTAGACCAGAGATACGTATGTTATATCTTTCTTTTTTCTTTTGTTCAGACATATTAGTTTACCTCCGCTTTTGCAGCTTTCGCAGCTTTTCTAGCTGTTTTTTCTTCTTCTTCTACTCTTTCGATTACAGCTTGAGCTTCGTCAGTCATGTATTCGTAGAATTGAAAACGAGTTTTCTCTTTATCTTTAGCATCTTGGAATACATCTTCTGTAGGAATTGAATACTCAATGTTACATGAAGTGTAAGCGTGAATGAAAGTTGGTCCAACTTCTCTTGCTACGAAGATTGCTCTTCTAATGATTTTTGCAGCTTTTTTGATGTTAGTTGGAGACATTCTTACAATGTAAACACAACCAGCAGCTTTTGCTAAATCAGTAGCAGGCATTTTCTCGCCTTTTTTACCAAGTGGAGCCATCTTAAGAACAGCACCTTTTGGAGACATACCAGACTCTTGTCCACCAGTATTTCCATAAACTTCATTATCAAGCATGATTGTAGTGAATTTTTCACCACGAATCCATGAGTGCATAGTCATAGAGAAACCGATATCCATAGTACCACCGTCACCGGCAATAGTAATAACATCTTTAGTTTTATCAGGGAAACGTAATCTAAATGCACGAGTAAGACCAGAAGCCATTGCATTTTGATCACCATAGTTACCATAGATAAATGGAACAGCAGCTTGAGAAATCGCAAGACGACCACAACCAGCAGTACCTAATGTTACAGTCTCTTCCGGAGCTGGAAGTGAAGCAAAAATTAGTCTGATATAGTAAGCCATCCAACAACCAGAACACATTGGGTGCTCTTCGATTAGCTCTTTGAATTGACCCATGTTACCTGGACCAGCTTCTTCTTGAGTTTTTCCGAATGGACCGTAATCAACTAACTCAACATAATCTTTTGGTAAATATTTTTTAAATCTATCTACCGGAGTAATATACTTTAAACTCATTTTATCCCCTTATTATAAATTTAACTCGTACTCTAAACCAAGAGCAGTATAAATTTCTTTCATGATTAATTCAACTGGTAGTGTCATACCACCGTAAACTCTTGGACCCTCAACAACGATTCCACCATTAGGAATAGATGCTTTAACTTCTTTAGATAACCAACCAATAATATTGTGCTCAGGAACGATAAGTGCCTTAGCATTTTTAGCTGCTTCTCTAATTTCATCAATTGGGAATGGTCTAATTGCTCTTACTTTGATAAGACCAACGCTTAAACCTTCCTCTTGTCCATATCTCCATGCTTCTCTAGCTTGTGCAGCAGCACAACCAGATGCAACAACAAATACATCAGCTTCAGGGTTTTGAACTTCAATTGGTCCACCAAGATACTCATAGATATATTTCATTGCACGCTTGTTAGAATCCCAGATCTCTTGTTGCCATACTGAGTGAATTAAATAACTCATAAAGTTTGACTTTTGAACAGGAGCATCTCTTTGGATTCTTGCTGGTGGTGTTTCATTATCCATAGCTGGAACTGGTGCAGCAACTGGATCGAAAGCAGTAAGAACTAAATCTTCAGCCATCATGTTAACATAACCTTTAGCGTGTGTTACGAAGAAACCTTCTGTTGCAACTGCTACTGGAATATAAACATCAACTTTTTCTGTAATAGCAAATGCTGCTAAAGTCATGTCGAATGTATCTTGCTGGTTTTCAGCATGTAACATTACGGCACCACAGTGCATCATATAAGCCATTTCAATATTATCAGGTTGGATTGATAACGGTGCATTTACAACACGAGTTAAGATTCCTAGTACCGCTGGAACACGGTGTCCTGGCCATGAAACAATAGCTTCTAAACCACGTAGTAAACCTGGTCCTGATGTTGCTGTAAACAGACGTACACCTGCTCTTGCAGCACCAGCGATTGCTGACATTGTACCAAGCTCTTCTTCAGCTCTATAGTACTCTTTGATGTGACCTTGTGCATAAATATCACCAACAAGGTGCATTACCTCTGATTGTGGTGTAATAGGGTATGCAATCGCCATATCAACATTTGCTCTTTTAACAGCTTCTGACATTGCTTGAGCACCTGTAATAAAGTGTTTCTCTCTTGGAGCGTCTTTTAAAAGATAGTTAATATCTACTTCTTTTTTTACCGGTGTGGGTCTTGTATCTGTACTCATCTATTTTCTCCTTTATTCAACTTCAGTAACATGCTCACCTTTTTTAGTCATGATGAGACTTCTATACTCGCCATAATCTGCAGGTGCTAATGTGCTGTAGTCCTCTTTGTCTAAAGATGGATTTTCAGGTGGTAGAGTAGTATCCCACTCAATGCCTAGTTTGTTTCTCTCTTCAATTACGATTTCTTTGAATCTTTGAACAGTAGAAGCATGAACGTCTCTAATAGATGCCATAGCTTCTTCGTGACCCATATATGCACATAATGCAATCGTATAACAGCTAGTACCTGCACGAATCATTCTAAGTGAAAGGTTCGCATAGTGACAGTGCACACCAACAAAAATACAAGTATCGATTTTATTATCAAGAATAGTAAGATTTGGGTGATTTGGATTGATTTCAGCCTTAACATCAATTTTTGGATATTTTGGTCTGTAATCTGGCATTGGAATGATTTTACAGTTTGGAATTTCAGACGCAAGATCTAAAATAGCTGCAGCTTTATCTGCTACATCTTCTTTCCAATCCCATAGAACTTGAGGCCCAGGGAAAATCGTTGGATTCTTTTTTGTAAGTAATGCTACTGCAGCATCTCTCATCGCCTCTTCTTCAGATACAGCGTTACCATAAAGTAAAGCTTCACCTTCTTTTGAAAGCTCAACCCCCATCTCTGGTGCTGACTGTGGCATATACCCAGCCGGGCCTTCTGTTACAATCTTCGTCATAGTTGACTCCTTATATTTATGAAAAAGTTTTTTAAAATACACAATAAAGTGTATAAAACATTTTTAAATTCTATATCTAATAATTGATATTACATTAGATATAAATTTTCCAAACAGAAAGTATCATCTACTACATTCACTTCTTTGAAAAATATGAATTATAGTAACGAAGGTTACCTATAATTTAGATGAAAGTTATTTTTATTGTTTAATATAAAAGAGTTTGTTCTAAATTGTAACAGATTGGAAAATAAATAGAGAGCTTAGTGATACTTATAGTAACACCAACAGGAAGAGTTTGTAAATTAGCTATTTACTGAGTCTAAATTGGGGTACAGATAAAAAGTCATACTTGTTATTAAGTTCATTTACATCGTTTTCTATTGACTCACCTATGAATATAATAATAGATGGCTGATTATATTCGTCTAGTTCCTCATACGAAACGTTACCAAATGAGTAGTTTATAACGAGTGGTTTAGGTACATCTTTAGTTTTTGTAACACCTTTTACTCTGTATATACTTTTTGGAAGATTATTTAAGAGTTCATCTATATCTGAAAATTCTATGCCTTCTTTGATGTATGCAACTTTTTGCGTAATAGAATCTTTTGTAGTATGATCAAGATGTTCATACTCTTTTGCTAGTCCAACTATTTCATCAACTTTATATACACCTTCAAAAGCTTTTTTATCCATTAAGCCTTGTTGTGCACTATTGATTACATAGCTATTAAAGACCATTTTCCCTGTTAAAGTATTTTTGATGTCAAACTCTTCTTTGATCGCTATTACATCTTCTTTAACCGCTTGCAATTCATCACTTGATACTAAATCTGTTTTATTTAGAACAAGAATATTTGATCCACCTATTTGATACTTAGCTGTAGAATTATCACTGTATGAAGCTAAGTTTTTAGAGTCAACAACACATATAACACCTTCTACAGATATTCCAAGGTTTTGAAGTGACATAAAAATTGGAAATGGCTCTGAGGCACCTGAAGTTTCAACAAAAATTATTTCAGGGTTGTATTTATTCATAATCTCTATAACACCACTTTCAAACTCCTCTGCGAGTTGACAGCAGATACAGCCTTCAGATATTTCAAGTACTTCACTATATACATTACTAAGTATATCTCCATCAACACCTACATCACCAAATTCATTTACAATAATTGCAACTTTTTTATCAGAAAAATGTTCCTTTACTGTGTTTGTTAGCATAGTAGTTTTACCTACACCTAGGAATCCTGTAATAATGAATGATTGTACCATGATAAGACCTTGTAATTGTAATTTGTTGAATGTCGAATAGAATTATTTGATAATCCCTTGTAAAGAGAAAGAGTTTATAAAAGAAGTCTATGTGATTAAGTTATGTAGAAAGTGATAGTTATAACTGCACCAGAGGTACAGTTATAAGATTAAGCGTTACCGTTATTGTGCTTAGAGTCTTCAAGAATTTGTTCTAAACCAACTTCTTTAGCCCATGCAGCAGTTAAATCATAAGCAGCAGATGCTGTGTCAAGATTTTTTTGGATAAGTTCTTGTTTCTTTTTGAATTTTTTCTCAATTACTGAGTCAAGTGTAGCAGTACCACCAGATGCAGTATACTTTTTAAGGAATCTATCTTTAATACCTTCTTCAATAGAAGATTTACTTACAGTTCCTAAAGCACCAAAAAGTGCACCAAGCATTGCCATGTTAGTTGCAAGTTCAGTACCTGCTTTATCAATAGCAAACTGAGTAAAGTCTTTTGTAAGAACTTTAACATTTAAGTCATCTAATATTTTTTTATCAGTATCAGTTAAAAGATCTCTATCAGAGTTAATGATTACTAAACCATTTTCTTTTATACCAGCATAAAAAGGCATAGTGTATGATTTACCCATAGTAATAACTTGTGGGTGGAAAATCATAACGATATCAGGATAAATAACTTCCCCTCTATCGTAAATAGGCACAGTACCAATTCTTACATAAGACTCAGAAGGAGCCATACGCTTTTCTGCACCAAAGAAAGGATTAGATACAGCAAAGTAACCATCAGTATCAGCTGCAGTTGCAGCAATGTGTGCAGCAGTTACTGCACCTTGACCACCAAGACCCGGAAGTCTTACTTTTATTGAATCTTTAGCCATTATAAACGTCCTTCTTCTTTACATTTTGCTAAAAATGCTTCTGCTTCTGGAGAAACATGTTTGTAAGCAGCAAATCTTTCTTTATCTTGATCTTTCATCTCACCAAGACCTTCATTTGCACTTAGACCGATTTCAAGAATACAAGGTGTATAGATATTAATGAATGTTGGTCCAATTTCTCTAGCAACTAAAATCGCTTCTCTTACAGCTTTAGCAACTGCTTTAGGTGCAGAAGCTGTCATGTTGATAGAGTAGTGACAACCAGAAGTTGTAGCAAGTTCCCACATAGGTACTTTGTCAAACTTTTTACCAGTAGGTGCCATTTTGAAAACTTGACCTTTTGGTGTTGAACCTGACTCTTGTCCACCAGTATTTGCATATACTTCATTATCAAAACATAATGTTGTGATATTTTCTTGTCTAAAGAATGATTGAAGTGTATAATCAAGACCGATATCAACAGTAGCACCGTCACCAGCTAGAACAACAACATCTTTTTCTGTATCTGGAAATCTCCAGTCAAGAACTCTTTTGATACCAGATGCAACTGCATTTTGGTTACCAAAAAGTGAGTGCACAGTATGAAGTGCGATGTGTGGGAACATTAGTGAAGTACAACCAGTTGAGTTAACAATGATAGTCTCTTCTGGTTTTGGAAGTGCTGCAAGAACATATCTTAAAGCAGCTGCTTCTGGACAACCTGCACACAGTGAGTGCTCTTCAAGAATCTCTTTAGTATCTGGAAGTTCCTTAATACCACGAGGTTTTTCTTGATTTTGAGCCCATGTAGCGTTTTCCTCAAGATCAATAATCTCTTGAGGCATAATGTCTTTAAATTCAGGATTGATTTTATATATATCAATTGCCATATTATGCTCCTTTTCCAGGGTTGATTTTTTCCATTACTTCTTGGATAATTGCTTCAGCTGGTAAACTCATACCACCTGCAACTCTTGGTCCACCAACAACTTCAGTATCAGATACACCATAAAGTGCTGTTTTAACTTCTTTTTCTAACCAACCAACAACATTAAACTCAGGTACGAATGTGTACTTAACACCTTCAAGAGCTGCTATTAATTCTTGTTTAGGGAATGGTCTAATAGTTCTTAGTTTAATAACTTTAGATTTAATTCCTAGTTTAGCTAGTTCTCTTTGTCCCTCTTTTGCTTGATGAGAAGCAGTACCACAAGTTACAAATGCGATTTCAGCATCTTCGTCACCACTAATATGAACAAGACCTTTAAGGTAGTGCTCAGCATAACGGCGTGAACGTTCAACTGCTGATCTTACTTCCCACTGCCATGAAGCGTGAGTTGCATAAGAGATATAGTTAGACTTCATTACAAATGGATCTCTTAAGAAACGTCCTGGAGGAGTCTCTGAATCAATTGGAGGTAATGGAGCAGCATATGGATTATATGGCTTAAGAGCGATATCATCAGCTGGTAACATTACTGACTCACGTGTGTGAGATACAAAGAAACCATCTACTGCAGTAATAATAGGCACATGAACATCAGGCATTTCAGCAACAACGAATGCAGCGATTGACATGTCGAATAGTTCTTGAACATTTTCAGCATACCAAACCATACAACCAGTTTCTAGTAAATAACTTACTTCTAAGTTATCTGGCTGAATTGTAAGTGGTGAATTGATACCACGAGCCATAAGAATAAGTTGACAAGCGATACGTGTACCAGACCATTGTGCAAAGTTTTCCATTGCTCTAAGTGTACCTGGACCTGATGTTGTTGTTATTGTTCTAGCACCGGCCATTGCACAACCAGCTACTTCTGACATAACACCAAACTCATTTTCTCCACGGAAGTATGTACCTACATAACCTTCAGCCCATAGCTCACCGATAAGGTGTGCAGCTTCTGACTGTGGTGTAATTGGGTAAGATACTGATGCATCTACTGTACATCTTTTCACTGCTTCTTTTAAAACTTCTGAACCAGTCATGAAGTGTTTTTCTCTAGGAGCTTCGAAAAGTAGTTCATCTGCTGTAACTAACTTTTGACCAGACCAGTTGTGTGTGTCTGTCATATCTGTAATTTTACTCATAGTTTGTCTCCTTTTCTTATAATTTTAGTTCTTTTTTAACTTCTTTAGCTATTTCAATGAACTTTGCTACATCTTCAGCATGTTGATCTCTAACTGTTGCCATTGCATCTTCGTGTCCTGATAAAGCACACATACCGACAGTATAACAATCTGTTTCAGATCTGATTATTTTTAAAGCAACATTTGCATAGTGACAGTGAACACCAATAAAGATTGCTGCTTTAATGTCATTGTGCCAAATTGTTAAGTTTGGATGATTTGGATTGATTTCTACTGCAGCATCAATTTTTGGATACTTTGGTCTGTAGTCATACATTGGAATCATTTTAGCTCCAAGAACATCTGCCATCTCTTTAATTAGAGTAGCTTTTTTCTTAGCTTCTTCGTTATAACCATATAATACTTGTGGACCAGGAAAAATAGTTGCATTTTTACTTGTAAGCATTACTCTAGCTACTTCTCTCATTGCAGTTTCTTCATCTACAATTTCTTCTAATAAAAGTGCTTTTCCTTCTGGTGGTGTTAATACACCTTCATATACCGCCGTAGGATACGGTGAATAATACGTAGGGCCTAGGTTTGCCATAAGTTCTCCTATAAATTTTTATTTTTTACAATAAGTAAGTTTAAATTAGATGTTATCTAATTATTCTTCGTGACCAGCCATTTCCATTGTAATACAATTTCTATCAAGCATGTCAGTACATACGTATACACATAGTGCACACCCTTTACATCTATCTTCATCTACCCAAGACGTGTTACCATCTTTATTGAACATAAGCGTATTTGCTTCTGGACAATATAGTGTACAAGTGTTACATTTATATTCAGCACACATGTCTGAATTAACTTTCGCTACATAATACATTTTTACTCCTAATAATAACTTAAACATGGATATTAGTAATTATACAATAATAACAACTAATAATTAGAGATGTAGCATTAAAAAAACTATTTATAAAGAATCTTTAAATCACTATTTACAGTATTAATTATATATTCTTCATCAGCTACATTTTTATGTTTTCAAAATGGAGTTTACATAAAAAACCTTTGACTTTTCTTTAAATTCGAATATAAAGCACATTGAGATAATTTTTTTATAATTTCTCTTTAGTATGTGATAAAATATTATCACTAATTGCTATGTACATTTATAATTCAATCTTTTAAAAATTTTCATATATAAACTAAAATAATAAGTTGATATTATTAAAAGTATAAGAGAAGCCCAGCTGTGTAGTAGCTTATAAGGATAATGAAGCTTTAGTAGGGGAATGTTATATTGGTAAATCATCTTTAATTTCTTTATTTTATTCTCATAAATCCTGATTCTTGTATGTGATATTCTTTTCATCTAATTAATAATATATGTATTTGTTTAGTTGAATATTTCACTATTTTAGAGCAAGTATTGTTACAAAGAGTAACAATATATTTTATATTTTATATTAAATTTTGATATCTTAATTTTTTATTGAATTTATATTTATTTTTAAATATAGATCTATTTTTGACACTTATTTATCACAAACAATAATTTATGGTAAATTGTATAAATATACTATTTTGTTGATACAATTTGAAACATTGATAAATAAACTTTAGATATAAAATCTATTATAAACCCCTTATTGACTATATATTTTTAGAAAACAAATGATATCAAAATTAACAGATAAATCAAGCTCTGTTATGAGTAAATTTGTATCACTTAAACTAAAGAATAAATGTATTCAATAAATTTACACCAACTTATATTCGCAAAGTGGTAATATAAAATTCTAAAATTACACAATTTGGACTATTTTATTTAAATCTTGGGTAAAACTTTGCTTTTATAATAAACTTAAAGAACAAAGGTCTTAGAGGATAATTTTGATAACATTTCGTTGTATAATTAATGCTAGATATAATCTGGCTCTTTACTACAAAGTATAGTAAATTTAATGAATTAGAGGAGTTTTAGTGGAAAAAATAATATTACTTATCCCGTTTATCCCGATTGTGATTGCAATCATACTAGGGTTTATTAAGGATAAAGAACAAATGCCAAGAATAAGCATCATGCTTTCAAGTATGATAGCACTATTGGCACTCTCTGGATCTTATTATGTCATTAGTAACGATAAACCAATTACTGGTTTTGATGGTTTACTTATTTATAATGAACTTTCAGCAATATTAGTGCCGTATGTAGCGATACTTGGATTAGTAATTCGTAAATATGCTACAAAGTATATGTGGGATGAAGCAGGCTATAAAAGATTTTTCATTCTTTTAAATTTTATCTTTGCATCTATATACCTACTAGTTATGAGTAATAACTTAATAGTTCTTGCATTAGCTTGGCAACTAATGAGTGTTGGTCTTTATTTACTAGTATCATTTAATGTAGGTTCTAAGACTGCTGTGAAAAATGCAAGATGGACAATGTATATTCATAAAAGTGCAGACTTTGTATTTTTACTAGCTGTTATTTTAACTTACCAAACTTTCGGTAGTTTTGATTTGGCAGTACTAAAAGAACAGTGGTTAGTTATGTCTGAAAACCCTATTGAAGATCCAATGATATTCGCTGTAGGCTTACTCTATTTATTAGCAGCAATGATGAAGTCTGCTATTGTGCCATTTCATATTTGGTTGCCATATACATCTGAGGCACCAACACCTGTTTCAGGACTTATGCATGCAGGTGTGGTGAATGTGGGTGGTATTTTACTTAATAAAATGGCATATCTTCTTATCCTTACACCAGCAGTACTTAACATTGCTTTTGCTGTAGGACTTTTTACAGCAATTTTTGCATCAATGCTGATGCTTGTTGTCTCTGATATTAAACGCTCATTAGGTTACTCTACAGTAGGTCAAATGGGATACATGATGATGGAGGTTGGTTTAGGTGCTTTTAGTCTTGCAATTTATCACTTAATTGTTCACGGTATATTTAAAGCATCACTCTTCTTAGAGTCAGGAAGCATTATTAAATATGCTAGAAAAGATTCAAATATTCCGGAGCGCCTTTCTCAAAAAACATTTTCTAATAGTAAGATAAAGTATAGAAATACTAGAACATTTAAGCTGGTAGCACTATTTACAATAGTTCCTGTTGTTGCGTTCATTGCAGCAAAAATAGCACTTGCACCAGAGTTCTTTGAGTTTAATGCAGCTATTGTTATCTTGGCATTCGCATGGCTAACGGGTACACAGCTCTTCTTAACATTTTTTAAAGTATCTAAGACTGATTCTATAAAAGTTATACTCGGTGTTATTAGTTCATTTGTACTTGTACTTTTTACATATGAGTATATAGGTCTTTCATTAGAACATTTCCTTTATGGAAAAGATGCTTTACTCTTTTATGAAGCAGCAACACTTAATGTAACTTTGACAACAGCACTTATTGTTGTAGGTCTTATTATGATTATAGGGTGGCTATTTATTTATAGAAAGCCAACTATTAATGCAACTAAATCAGAATTAGAGCCAAATCAAACTAAATGGCAGTATTACAGATTCTTAGTGAAAGAAGGATATTATTTTGATATATTTAAAAGCTCTAAGAAGGGGAAATTATGATTGCTAATATTCTATTTTTTCTTTTAGTTTCGGGTTTACCTTATTATATTTTTTTAGAAAAAAGTGATAAGTTTAGTAGTAAGTCTATATTTTTAATTACTGCTACTTTACTATTATCTGCGATTTTCTTATCATTTTTTATACACAATGAACACTCTCAGATATTAGTAATAGTCTCTTTTGTAAGTGCGATGTATTCTGTATATAGAGCAACTAAGACAACTAACTTTTATAAGCTGGCATACTACTTTATTTATATGAATGCTCCGTTCTTTCTTCTTTTTGAAGAGCAAGGTGCATTTTATAGTTTATCGCTTCTCGTATCATTAGTTGGGCTTTACTCTATTGCTAACTTTTATGAAAAACACTATGGTAGTGCTAACTACCTCTATGTAAGAGGTATAACACTTGCTACTCCTTTAGTTGGAATTCATATAACAGTTTATTTGATAAGTATTGGACTCTATCCACCACTTCCAAACTCTCTATTTTTCTTAACATATATATTTAATACTGAAGCAGATCTTTTATGGTATGTGGTAGTTATTAGTATATATTTTGGAAACTTTTTAGTTTCTATGAAAGTGTTAGAAAAATCGATTTTTGGTAAAAAGAACCCAAACATTCATTATGTTGATCTAAATGCGAAAGAGAAAATTACACATTTTATGATCATAGGATTGCTTGCATTGTTAAGTATTTATGGAATTAAGGAGATACTTATATGGGTATTATAGGAAAATTAGACGCTATAAAAGGTAATGTTCCACATTATTGGCCTATTGGTTCATTTATTCACCATAACCCTTTAAAAGGTTTTGAACACCTTGGTTTTAAAGAGGGACTCAATAAAGCTAAAAAGATATATGGTGGAAAAGTTTATATGGAGCCATCGTATTATCTGAAGTTTTATAAAGAGGGAAAAATTTCACATGAAATTCTAGAAGAGAACTTAAAAGAAGTTTTAAAAGTTGATGGACTTGCAGAACACTATGACTTAGCGATGAAGTGTCTTTTAGAAGTAAATCCTTTATGGAATCAATTTAGAAAACAAGCAGATGATAAAGAACATGCAGTTGATGAAGATCTTTTAGCTTATCTTGATGATGAGTTTTCATACCATAATAAAGAGAGATGGTTAAAACAGATAACTAAACACATGACTCTGTATGAGATTAATGATATTTTATTTCATCGTGATGACAAAGAGGTAATCGAGAAGAGTGTTATTGAGTATATCACTCGTTTTTTAGATGAAGACCAATCTACACTCTCTATGGAAAATCGAGAGCTTGGTATGTTTGAAACATTCAAGTTGTATGAGGATTTTGACTATCCTCTTGATTCTGAAGCATTTGTAGAAGAAGCTCTAGAGAGACTTCATGTAAAAAATAAAGAGAGATACCTCTTAACACATATACTTAAACTGCATGGTTGGGCTGGGTATATTAAGTATAGATCTGAAGATCCAAGTTATTTTTCACAGCAGAAGTATCCATCTTCTTTAATGGATTATATGGCAATTAGACTCTATTATGAACTAGCATATTTGCAACATAGAAAAATCAATAACTTTGATCTACTGCATGATTACTCTTTGGCAAATGCTTCATATGTTGTACTTAAAATGATTAAATACAACTATAACCTTCCTGGAAAGTATATAGATGCTATGGAAGATTCTAAAAACTATGATGATATTTTAGAACGTTATGTACAAGAAGAGTTAAATCTCGATGCAAAACAAGTTCACCTTTCAAATGATATATTAGAGAGTGATATCCCATTAGTGGAACTTGCGAAGATTATGGAAGTGCTTCGAGAAGAAGAGGGCTTTATCTGGATGAAGTCTCTTGAAGATACTTATATTCATTCATTTATAGATGAGATGAAGCTTGATGATGAACCAGAGATAGAGAGACCGTTGGCTTCCATAACAATGTGTTTAGATGTTAGGTCTGAAACTACAAGACGTGCAGTAGAGAGCACTGGAAACTATACAACTTACGGTGCAGGAGGCTTTTTAGGTTTTCCCATCGCATTTGTAGAGTTTGATAAAACAAACGAACAACTCTTATGTCCAGCAGTTGTAAAACCTGGAAATATAGTGTTTGAAATAGCACAAGAGTCAGATGATGAATATAAATCTAAAAGAACACTCAATAAGACTACAAAAAAAGTTATTAGTGACTTAAAGAACAATCCGTATACACCATATATTATGGTTGAAGCTATTGGTTGGGTTTTTGGAATCAACCTTTTTGGAAAAACATTCGCACCACAACAGACTGAGAAGTTTTTTGGAAAATTCAAGGCTAAAAAGCCAAAAACAACTTATACACTAGACAAACTCTCAGATGAAGAGATTGAGATGTATGTTAACAGACTTCATCTACACCTTATCAATGAAGCATCAGTTAATTATTCATCTAGAAGATACACTCAAGAAGAAGTTCAGTCAATAAGAGACCACCTTGTGTTAGGCAATGAGTTATCCGTTGATGTTCCAGAAGAGTTCCTAGGTCAACTGAAGAATAGTAATAGCGTTTCAGTTGATGATTATGAACTTCAAAAAATCAAGCTTTCAAAAGTTGGATTTACACTTGAAGAGAAAGTACAGTACCTCTATAACTTTTTAACTATGATAGGTCAGGTTGATAATTTTGCTGAGTTTGTTATATTGTCAGGGCATGTGAGTGCTTCAGATAATAACCCTTTTGAATCTGCACTAGATTGTGGTGCATGTGGTGGTAAGAGTTCGCTTCCTAATAATAGAGCACTCTGTATGATAGCAAATAATCCAGAAGTAAGAGAAGGGTTAGCTAAAAAAGGTCTTGTTATCCCTGATGATGTAAGGTTTATACCTTCATTACATGTGACTACAACGGATGAGATTACTTTTTATGACACTGATATTTTAACTAATGAAGAGCAAAAAAGATTTTCTAAAGTTGAAAAAGATTTTAAAAAGGCTTCAAGTATTTCACGTTATGAGAGAGTAGCTCAACTTCCATATACTAAGACTCAAAATGACATTATGATTAAGTCTATGGACTGGTCTGAGACTAGACCCGAGTGGGGATTAGCAGGTGTTATGGGTGTTTTTGCAGGTCCTAGAAAGTCTATCAAACATATGCCATTTGGCAACAGACTCTTCATGCACTCTTATGATGCTAAGCTTGATAATGATGATGCAGATATATTAACACGAATTTTTAATGGACCACTTGTTGTAGGTGAATGGATTAATCTAGAGCACTATTTTGCAACTGTTGATAATGCTATTTATGGTGCAGGCTCAAAGGTATACCATAATGTAGTATCAAATGTGGGAGTATTTAATGGAAACTACAGTGACCTTAAAATTGGTTTGCCAACACAATCTGTACTCCTAGAGGGTGAAGCATACCATGAGCCTGTAAGGCTACTTACATATATGGAAGCACCTTTAGAAACTGTAGGAAAAGCAGTAGAAAACTCAGTAGCAAAAGAGTTCATCTTAAACGAATGGATAAGACCAATTATTATAGATAAAA
Organism: Campylobacterota bacterium; assembly: GCA_034660715.1. Lineage (GTDB taxonomy): Bacteria > Campylobacterota > Campylobacteria > Campylobacterales > Sulfurimonadaceae > Sulfurimonas. Next base: position 31,093 of record JAYEJR010000095.1, read on the forward strand.
AAGCTGGAAAAGTTTATTCATTCGAATCAGGAGACTTCAAGGTTATTAAAGAATTTTAATAAGCTTGTAAACAAATCAGATAATTTAAGTTATAAATGATATAACTTAAATAAATATACGAAGGACTATAATGTATACAATAGAAATAGAAAAAGAGTGTAGTTGTGTTAAAAAGAGTGGAATGGATAAAGTAATGACTTTTGAAACTAGAGAAGATATGTACAATAAAGCACGTGTTCTTGAGTGTCGTATGAATCAAGAGTTTTGTATGAAGCACTATTTTGAAGCAGTAGATTACGGTGAAAAGATAGTAATTCACTCTACTGTAAGACCTGACGATGAAGAAGAAGATGAAGATGTAGAAGATGCAAGAGATCTTGTAAGAAAAAGCGGTGTTACTATCGGTTTTGATGCTACACAGGTTACACCAGGTAATAGCGGAAGTAACTAAGACTATATAATAAATGAACTCCTCAAAGGAGTTTATTTGAATACTTCTATAAAATAAATTTTATTTTATAGAGAGCAACTACTTTTTAAAAACCCCTCACTTTCAGTTATTATTACTATACTCCGGAAAATAAATTAAAGGAATAATTATGTATACAGTTCATATGGAACATGAATGTGGATGTTTTAAAAAAAGTGAATTTGATAAAGAGAAATCATTTGATACTCAAAGAGATGCATATCAGTATTCAAATGCCCTAGCTGAACACATGAATGAAGACTTTTGTGGAAAGCATGTTTTTGTAAGTGAAAAAATGGATGGTGATGCTTTTGTAATAAGAGTAGGTGAAAATCCTAATGCTGGTTCATGTTCAAGTGATGACAGTGGGACTAGTTGTAGTTCTGGTAGTTGTGGCTGCTAGTAAACGCCAAGTGTGAGTTTAGATATTCCCTTAAGGGAATAATCTATGCGAAAATATCGCTTTTTTCAGGATTCTTCTCTTGATATTTAACAATGTAAGAACATTGTGCAACAGCTTTTTTATCTGCTTTTTCTATCTCTTTTAGTACATCTTCTAAAAGTGTTTTAGCAAGACCCTTTCCAGCAAGTGCTTCAGGTACTATTGTGTGTGTTAAGTGCATATTTCCATTTTGATCATCGTAAGTTATATATGCTATATGACCATCTATATGGTATTCGTATTTACATTCTTCTTTATTGTGAATTAGTGTATGTGACATTGTTTTCCTTTTTTTGAATTGGGTTTATTTTATCGTACTGAGCTGAAAGCAACTTCATCTAAAGTAAAGTTCTTTAACTGCTCTTTTATCCATGAAAATGCTGGAGATTCTTCATTGAGGAAAAAGTAAATCGCTCCACCATCTTCATCATTTTTTACAAGAATACTATCATTGTTCTCTTCTTCCCAAGCTAGTAAACCTTCATAGTAAGTATACTCTTTATGTGCTACAAAGCTCTGTAGAGTTATCTCTTTCTCAAGCGAGTAGAAAAGAAATCTTTTTGATGCAACATCTTCAACTTTTACTGGTGTAGAAGAGCTTAGATTGTGAAGTTTATATTCAAAGTGCTCTAGAAGTTCAGCTAAAAATGAACTACTCCAAGTAAGGACTTGTTTCATACATTTTTTAGTTGCCGGATCTAAGTTGTCTCGATCTAAATATGCTGTGTTATAGTCTTTACATATATTACTATAGTCTATTCCTATCCCTGTTATTTTCATACTAAGCTTCTTTTAGTACCTTTACTTCATCATCAACACCAATAGAACCATACTCTATAGGTGTAACAAAAAGACCACGATTACCATGAATAAGCTCAGGAAGTTCAGGTGCAAATGCATATAAGTAACGGTAACTTTCACATGGACCATCAACTTCAAACATCATATCGCCGATTTCGATAACTGAACCCGCTTTTAAGTAGTTTAAGTCAACATCTACATAGATATCTTCCATTAAAACACCTATATCAACAACAAGTTCTGCATTTTCTATGATGTCATAACTTTTTTTAGAAACAATAACCATCTTGCGTTCTGTCCCGTTTTCATAATCTCTACTACCCATGATACCATTCTCATCACAGTCCATATCGTCAACACTCATACGGTGACCCGCACGTATCATGTCAGGCATCGTCATATATAGTTTTAGTACTTTTCCACTTGTCATTAGTTGTCCTTAATATATAAATAATATTTTTGAAATAATATCATAAAGTATCTGTACTCTAGTTACTATTTATAATTAGGATAAGAATATAATTCAAAATTAATAGGATGTATAAATAGTTTGCAAATTGGCTACACATACAAGTAGTATAATGCTTTTAAGAAGGATAAATAATGATAGTATCTATAGTGTTTGCTGCAGGGTGTTTTTGGGGTGTTGAGAAGTTTTATGATAACTATGAGGGTGTTATAAAAGCAGAGTCTGGATATGTCGGTGGTAGTTATATAAACCCAACATATGAAGATGTTTTAAAGTACCGTCGTCTTAAAAAAGATAGTAATGTTACAAATTATACAGAGGGTGTAAGAGTAACTTTTGATAATGAAAAAGTTAAAGCAAAAACATTAATAAAGTCCTTTTGGGAACTTCATGATCCAACACAGTTAAACCGACAAGGTAATGATGTTGGAAACAACTATAGAAGTGCAATTTTTTATACAAACGCCATTCAAGAGAGTGCTGCTATGAGTACAAAAAAAGATTACCAAGAGTTATAGGACATGTCAAATCAGACCATAGAATGAAGATAAACTATCTTAAAGGCTTTATAGGGGATGAAATGAATCTACTTCTAGCTGCAAGTGCTTTTAATCTTAAGAAATGGATGAATAACTTCAT
>JAYEJR010000096.1:0-2216 GCA_034660715.1 Campylobacterota bacterium
ACGAGAGCTTCTGCCCAAAATCAGGAGAGCCAAACTTCAAGCAGACCGCCATTCAGCTCCACTCTACTGAAGTTCCAGAAGGACTCACTTTAGAAGAGCAAGAGATAGCAGGTGAGATAGAGCATGTCAAAACTACATACGAGGGCATTAAGATAGGTATAGACTTTAAAGAAAAAGTCATATTCTAGTTTATTTAGTAAGCCCTTCTTAATTAGCTCTTTGGAATGAAGATTTTTGCTTCACCAAACTCTTTTTTCTCTCCACGGTTGACGGGTTTGTTACTAATGAGAAAACGCACATTTGGAAGAAGTGCTTCTATGTCTTTGAAAAAGTCGTTTATATTGTGATGATAATATTTTGACGTGTAGGTAAAGTTAAAAGGAATGGCTTTACTCTTTTTATACGCATTTTTTATATTTAACTCTTGTGTGTTCCAAGGAGTACCATCAATATTAAGATAGTTAGTGATTTTTTTTGCAACAGGTTGTACATAGATTCTATCTGAAGTGATATTTTCAGGCACCTCCATCATTCCTGTTACTTTAACTGTGTAGGGACCTCTGGTAGGTGCAGAGAGACACATTTTTTTGATTCTATTCCAGTCGATACCACCTGCACGCGGTGTTATATAGAGAAAATCTGAAAGAAATGTGGGGTCATTAGGTACAGAAATATCTACATATAGCTTTTTATAGATACGGTTTGAATCTATTTTCTGTGGTTTATCTGTTTTCTGTATAGGTCTATCTTTATATACTACCTTTTCTACAACGACAGTTTCGACTTTAGCTGGTCTCTCTTTATATACTACTTTTTCAACCACAACAGGTCTCTCTACAATTTTCTCTTTAATAATTACTTTAGGTTCGGGGGCTTTTTTACTACAATCTTCAAATTCACAATCAAGATCTCTTAGGGATTTGTCTGCGGCAGTGTTTGCTCTTGAATAATCATTAGCAGAGATTGTACTCATAAGGAGTAAACCGAGTAGGGTAGTTTTTAACATGATATACCTTTTCTGTGAAATTTATGAGCATCATATAATATTGATTGTTAATTTTCGCTTTGAGAGAACCTTGATAGATTACTTGTTTATACTCTATTGCTTAAAATATAGGCATTGTTGGATATGATTACACTGGTTAATTCGGTAATATAATATATATTAAAATATGGATGAAATAGTATGCAAAAACTCCAAGAAGCTTATGTAGCAAGAAGTAAAAAAATAAACAAAATTGAAGTAGTGAAAAACTCTAAAACACCAAAAGAGGCTTATGCTAAGCTTGAAGAGTACGCAGCCAATGGGTTTGATAGTGTCCCAGAAGAAGATAAGGCTTATTTTTTAAAGTGTTTTGGTGTTTTTTATAGACCTGCAACACCTGAAAAATTTATGATAAGAGTGCGTGTTCCAGGTGGGTTTATGAGCTCTGAACAAGCGCTAGCCCTAGGTGAATGTGCAAAAGAGTATGGAGAAGACTATATAGACTTAACGACGCGCCAGCAGTGTGAATTGCGTTACTTAACTCTTGAGTCTCTCCCTATCATTATTAAAAAGCTTGATGCAGTAGGTGTCACAACATTTCAAACGGGTGTAGACAACTTTCGTGGAATAGTCTCTGACCCATTTGATGATATGGCGTTTGATAATGTACTTCCAGCTCACAAAACACTTCTGAAAATACAAGAGAAATTTTTGTACTCTGAGGATTGGATATCCACTCTTCCAAGAAAATTCAACACCTCTATCACTGGAAACCTCTCAAATAGATGTAATGTTTATGCTCATGACTGCTGCTTTGTGCTTGCGCAAAAAGATGGCGTCTTTGGTTACAACATGTATCTTGGCGGTAAGGTAGGTGTGATAGCTAAAAGTGCAGATATTTTCTTAAAAAATGAAGAGGAAGTTTTAGAGGCGTTTAGTTCTATCTCAGACCTGTTTAAACGCTATGGGTTCCGTGATAACCGCAATAAAAATAGACTTCACTTTCTCATAGAAGCGGTTGGTATGAAAGAGATGGCAAGTGCAATAAGAGAAAATGCAGGAATTGAGTTTGCACCCGCAGGCGAGACTATGACACGAGGTGATTATGTTGAGCCAGACCATGGGAAAGTACCTCTACGTGATGGAACAACAGGTATACATGTCGTTGTACCATCAGGAATATTTAGCGGAACGGCTATGGAGAGTGCAGGTGTTTTAGCTCAGAAGTATG
>JAYEJR010000097.1:0-2196 GCA_034660715.1 Campylobacterota bacterium
GGTATTTTATTACTAGAGCCTATTTCAATATCGTCAGCCACTACATAACTCTCAGGAATATCTTTAATTTGTTTTAAGCTTTTATCTCCCCATCCCACTTCAAATATATATTTTGTACCAACTAAAAAGTCTCCTTGTTTAGCGATGTTGAGTCTATTTTTTACAGAGACTTGGTTTGCAAAGAAAGTCTCTCTTATGGTTCCTATTTCACTATTTTCACAATATGCAAAGAGAAGGTTTGTATTGTTCAAGTATATTTTTGCAGGTTTGTTTATCTTTTTAATCCCCTGAACGTACTCATCTACCAAAAGAAGCATCTGCGCGTCATTTAAAAACTCTACATAGTCATAAAGTTTTGCTCTATAAACCCTAAAGACGTTAAGTCCAAATCGATTGTTAGGTTGATGGTATTTAGCAAGTTATCATAATAGGAGGATTGCTTATCAAAAGAGAAAGGATAATAGCCTACTTTGAGATACTCTTAAAAATCATCTAAGATTTTACCATCCTTTATGATTTCACTACTTATGGAAGTATGTTTTTTCACTACTTCTTCAACTGTATACGCTTCATAAGTAGTTTGGCGTTTAATCTCTAAGTACTCTCTAAATGAAAATCCATTAAGTCTATGTAGTGTTACACGTCTACTTAAATCGCTCTTCGCATTTAAAATAGAAGTAGCACTACTTCCTGTAAAAATAACATAAATGAAAAAAAGTAATTAGATTTCTTCTCTCCAGCACCCCTTTAATTCTTCTAAAAACTCTCTGATCTCTTGCTTACTTGTTTTATAAGTGTCTATCTCAAATTTTGTTTTCACTATAGACTCTCTACACTCTTGTAAAACAGTCTCTATCTCTTTGTTGCTAAGTCCACAACTCTGTTTTGCAAAAACTCTATATGTTTTGAGTCTCCACCATAGTTTTGCATCACTCATCTTCAAAGCGGGTATGTCGTTTTTTATATAAACAGTTGTTGTTATGACGTCATATATGGGAGCTATGTTAGCGTCTTCATACCCATCTTTATAGAGAATGCCGTAGTTTTTCAAATGTCCATCGCCATTTTTTAGTAGATGGTTCATCACAAGTGCTTTGAAAAAGATTTTAAGTGAAGCTCTTCTATTTTTTGCAGGTATGGTCTCTTTTATGACCCTAGTGACCTCTTCATAACTTCCTCTATATTTGTCATCTGTAGCTCTTGCTGTGAGAACACACATATCTTCAAAACCCATATATCTGTTTTCATCTAGTATGTCAAATCTTTTCATAACAAACATACTCAAATCATCACTAAGATAAAACTCTGGAGTAACTAAACCAGCATTTGAAATGGCTCTCATACAGAAGTACTCATTGAGTGCAAGTTGGGGATACTCTTTTTCCCAAGACTTAACTATGTAATGTTCAAACTTCATAGAGGTTTTGTTATGTGCAGATAGAAGTAGCTTTGGTTGAACACCAGAAACGCCAGAACGAATCGCAAACTTATCTAAAAGCTCACTAAAGAGTCTATCGCTTCCACCATGCAAAATATCATCCAATACTAAGCTATCTTTATCTTCTACAATAGTGTTAAACTTAATTCTTCCTAGCATATAAGAGCCTATGAGCTCCAAAAAACCTAACTCGTCCATCTGCTTTATCTTTGCAAAGCGATTTTTTATAGCATCTTTTAAAGCACCCTCTGGAAGGTTCATCTCAAAAATAGGGTGTATTGTCTTAGAGTTCCAGCTCGCTTTTCTAAGAGGCATAGTAAGAGAGACTGCTTCTGCACTCCCCTCACTATAGTTAAAGACAAAAGTATCGTCCTCTTTGCTAAGGCTCCCTGAAACCTCTCTGTTTATAAAAACTTTTAAATCTTTAGTGTTCATTTTGTAACTCTTCTAAAGTGGGTGGATGTCCTTTTGGTCTAAGGGAAAACTCAACTCCTAGTATGTCTAAAACAGACTCTACCTTCTTTATTCCTATCTCATCGATGAAACCATTTTCCATCTTAGAGATAGTCCGTTTAGTTACTCCAGAGTACTCCTCCAACTCAGCCTGTGAGTACTCCTGCTCTTTTCTAAGTTTTTGTATCTCTTTTCCTAACTTTTCTAGTGTCAAAACAGACTCCTAATAAGAAATATATTTCTTATTATAACTTAAATAATAGAAAAAGGAAATATATTTCCTAATATTACACTCATAAATCTAG
>JAYEJR010000098.1:0-2185 GCA_034660715.1 Campylobacterota bacterium
AAGAAGAGACTCTTTGTCTTTTTTGGATATATGTTTTAATAAAACTATCAAATCAGAGGCACTAAATGTTTTGCACCGCTTCGTCCTCTCTATTTCCTAAATATCTATCAAAAATTATCTCAAACTGCTTATATATGAGAATCTCGCTTGCATTTACTTTTTCTACTGCCATTTGGAGTTGATGTTTATTTTTTGAGAGTGACTAAAAAATTTAAAGAGAATAAATCGCCTCTTTAAAAATATCTCCCCTTTGCGCATAAGAGCTAAACTCATCAAGACTCGAAGCTGCGGGAGAGAGGAGGGCTACTTCGTTTTTTTGTAGGTTATTGTCTATCGTGTCGATGGCGTTTAGTAGGTTTTTACATGTAGTAAACGCCACTTTATACTCTTGAGCCAAAAGGGAGAGTTTGTCTCTGTTTGTGCCTATGTTGTAAATCTTAATATTTTTATTTTGAAGATATTCAAAGAGTTCTCTTAAGTCAACTCCCTTATCGTCACCACCTAAAATAAGATGTATAGAGGAGTCTTTGTAACGTTTTAGAGCGGCTATAGTAGCATCGATATTTGTCGCTTTTGTGTCATTTACCCAGAGTCTCTCTTGAGAGTCTCTAAGCTCCTCTTGACGATGAGGGTCTAGTGTAAACTGGTTCATCTTTGCATAATCAACTCTATCAAAGAGAGTTTTATCAACTGCCATTGCTAGAAGTGCATCTGCAAGAAAGGCACCTTTAAATGCTACACTTGAAGCATTGATATCAAAGGTTTTAGCTAAGTCCTCTTCATCTTTGTAAGTGATAAGCTTAGCTCTTGTAGGAGTATCTTTGTAAGCATCTGGAATTATCGCTATATCAGTACTTTTCATACTCTCTAAAGGTTTTAGTTTATCGGACACATAAGCTTCCATACTTCCATGCCAACTTAAATGGTCGGGACTCAGTGGAAGTAGAACATAGATATTTGGAGTTGCAATGTTTGTGTAGTGCATAGTAAATGAACTTGTCTCAAGTATCCATATCTTAGCATTTTGGTCTAACTCAGCTAAAGGAGTACCGATATTTCCACCAGCCAAACTTCCCTTATCTTCAAGTAGGTGCTGCATCATCTGTGTAGTCGTTGTTTTACCGTTAGTCCCACTTATCCATACTTTAAATGGCTGAGTATCTGCGAAGTAGTCATACTCACTTATAAGGTTTTTAGCTTTTTTGATAAGAGTGTTCGAGGGTGGAATACCTGGTGAAGTGATCTCCAAATCAGAGTTATCAGGGTTAAACTCACTTGATGGTCTTACAAAAGAACCTTCAACTCCACCGTAAGGTTCACTACATCCATCATCATAAAAGACGGCATTTTTTATATGTTTCGCTAGTGGTTTTGTAGTGTTTCCATAACCAAAGATAGAGATTCTTTTACTCATAAAGCCACTTTTGTGCAGTCTCTCTAAGAGCTTCTGGATTTTCAGAAGCAAAAAACTTTAGAGTTGGTTTTGCATACTTTTTGTAAAAGTCAAACTTTGCTTCTAAGTGCTCAACTATGGCATCACCAGAGTGTATGAGAGTAGTTTTATCAGTAAAATAATCTCCAATAGCTAAACTAATGATAGGAAAGTGTGTACAGCCTAGTATCACAGCATCAGGGTCCTCTATATCTTCAAAGTAGTGTTTTAAAGTGGCGTTTAATATCTCACCTTTAGTAATTTCCTCTTCCACAAGAGGTACAAAAAGAGGAGTTGCTTTAGCTTGTAGGTTTGTGAAGTTATGCTCTTGTAATCCTATCTCATATGCTTTTGAGTTTACCGTGGCGTTTGTACCGATAACTAAGATGTTAGAGTCTTTGTCTTTGATGGCATTTGAAGTGGCTAAAACGCCAGCTTCAACAACACCGATAACAGGACAAGGTGAAGACTCTCTCATCTCACTAAGTGCATAAGCACTTACAGTGTTACAAGCGACTATGATAAGGTCAAGTTCAAAGTTTTTGAAAAACTCTACGGCTTCTATAGCGTAGCGAATGATGGTGTTTTTATCTTTACTTCCGTAGGGAACACGGGCTGTGTCTCCAAAGTAGATGATCTCTTCAAAGAGTTGGTGTTCAAGCAGGGATTTTACAACAGTTAAACCGCCAATTCCCGAGTCAAATACACCAACTTTCAACAGTCGCTACTTATCTGTATTCATACTTTCAAGAA
>JAYEJR010000099.1:0-10974 GCA_034660715.1 Campylobacterota bacterium
TCTCTAGGTCTTTCTTGATGTCTTCATCACGTTTACTCATAAAACCGAATAATGGGTTATATAGCCAACTATTTAGAACGGCTATAAGCGAAACAAATACAACAAATGTAACCAAGAGTAGTATTGGATTTATATCTAACATAGCACCTCCTAAAAGTTGCGAGATTATACTATGATAAAATTGAAAGGATAGTTAAATGAAGTAAGAAATTTTGAAATTTTGAAATTTATTCTTTAATAAGTGACATAAATTTAGTAATTTCATCTTGAGAGTTGAACTCTAAAGTAAGACTTTTATTGCTAGTTTTTACCTTCATACCTAAGTTTTTGAAAGTATCTTTTATGGAATCAAAGTTATAAGTTATTGTCTCTTTAATTGTTGCGATTTCACTAGTTGACTGCTTCATGCTTTTAATCATAGCCTCAACTTCTCTAACACTTAATTTTTGACCAATAATTGAGTTAACAACTATTTGTTGTTCTTTTTCATCTAGTCCTACAAGTACTTTTGCATGACCTGCTGTAATCTTTTTATCTAGAAGTGCTTTTTGTGTTTTTGTAGAGAGTTGGAGTAATCTAATAGTGTTAGTTATATGAGTTCTACTCTTGTGTATCATGCCTGCCAACTCTTCATGAGTCATCTCATGTAGCTTAAGTAATTCACCATATGCTTGTGCTAATTCAACAGAGTTTAATTCTTCACGTTGTATATTTTCTATAAGTGCAAATTGACGCATTTTGTTTTCATCAGAGTGAAGTACTATCGCACGGATTTCTTTCATTTTTGCTAGTTTAGTTGCACGAAATCTTCTTTCACCAGCAATAATTATATAACCATCAATATCTTCTGTAACTACAATTGGCTGCAGTAATCCATCGCGTTTTATAGACTCACTTAGCTCATTAAGTGAGTCATCATTAAAAGTCTTTCTAGGCTGAAATGGATTTGGTCTTATATCTTTTAAAGCTATATTAAGTACTTCATCACGATGCGAGCCTTCATTCTCATATGCTTCATCTATTTCGCCTAACAAGGCATCTAAACCACGACCTAATTTCTGAGTTTTCACTTTAAATTCCTAACTTATAATTGCTTGAGCTAATTGCTGATATGCTATTGATCCACTTGACTTTACATCGTATAAAATAGCAGGTTTTCCAAAAGATGGTGATTCTGCTAGTTTTACATTACGTGGAACAACTATGTACTTTTCTTGATCATCTTTAAACAACTTACCTTTAAAATGCTGACGTAAATCTGCATAAACTTGTTTTGACAAGTTGTTTTGTGAACTATACATAGTTGGTAAAAAACCTTTTATGCTAAGTTTTGGGTTAATAGATTTTCTTACAAGTTTAACTGTATTTAAAAGTTGTGCCAATCCTTCTAATGCAAAAAATTCGCATTGAATTGGAATAATCACCGAATTAGATGCTGATAAAGCATTAATAGTCATTGGTCCTAGTGCCGGGGGTGAATCAATGATAATGTAATCATAATCTTTTTTTACATTTGCAATAGCACGTTTTAAGACCAGTTCACGACCCTTTGCTTTATCTGCATCGTAATACTCTTTTTCTATACCAACTAAACCAATATTAGATGGTGCTAAGTGTAGTGTTGGTAAATCTGACTTTAAAATTATATCTTTAAGTTTTTTTGTTCCAATTAGTACATGATAAATATTAAACTCATAATCATTTCTATGAAAGCCTAGAGATGTTGTAGCATTAGCTTGTGGATCAGAATCTATTAATAGTACTTTTTTTTCTGCAACAGCCAATGAGGCGGCTAAATTAACAGCTGTTGTAGTTTTACCTACACCACCCTTCTGATTTGCAATTACAATTACTTCACTCATCTTAGACTATATATCCTCTGACCATTTATATTTAAGCTTCCATCAGCTTCTAATGTTGCTTCACCTAAATGAACTTTTTTATTTTTTATATGTGTAATAAAATTTTGATTAAGGTGAAATTCTAACTTATAATTACTAAAAACTTGCTTCCATAAAACTTTTTTTTCAAGATTTGCAAAATAGTTATTTAACAACTCTTTTTTATCTATATCAATATCCAATACTCCAAAGCCATCAGGTGCATTTTTAAGATTTAATCCTACCCCACAGACTATACTGTTGCCAACTATATTAGTAATCATTCCACCAATTTTTTTATCTTGCATATAAAAGTCGTTTGGCCACTTTAACCATACATCTGAGTTAAGCGACTGTAATGTTTCTTTTAATATATAGGAAAAATAAATTGAAGAGGATTCAAGCTTAAGATCTTTAGGTAGAGTTGTAAGAGGAAAAGAAAAGGACAAAAAGAGATTTTCACTTAAACCTGTCCAGCTATTATCCCTACTCCCAATACCAGCAGTTTGTATATCTGCAACCACAGCATAAGGGGATAATACTTTTTTACTCTGTAGTAACTCTTTTAAATGAAGCTGAGTTGAATCTATTCTATCAAGAAAAAGTATCTGCAAGACTCATTCTTTTGCCATTTATATAAGACAAGACATCCATCTCTTTTTTTGACATCGGTTGAACAGAGAAAATTCTTATGGCACCCTGTTTACATGATACAACTATTGAGTCCTTATCTATAGATATAATTTTCCCAATTTCACTGTTTTCTTTGCTATCTTCTAATGAGATTTTTTTTAGTTTAAGTCCACTGTTTAAATATATTCCAGGCCAAGGTGTAAAAGCACGGTACTTATTATATATTTCATCTGCATTTTCAAAAGAGACTTCACCGTCAGCTTTTGATATCTTCTTACAGTGTGTTGCTTCTGATTCTTCTTGCTTACGAGGTGTATATGATGAAAAATTATTTAGAACATCAACAGTAAGTTTTGTAGCAGTTAATGTTAAAAGTTCAAAAAGGGGTTCAACCATCATATCTTTATCTACATCTATTGTATCTATCTTAAGTATGTCACCTGTATCTAATCCCTCTTCCATAAGCATCGCCGTAACACCAGTTACTTTATCGTTGTTTAGTAGAGTCTGTTGGATAGGGCTAGCACCACGGTACTGAGGGAGTATAGAAGCATGAAGGTTTATACATGGAGCATGATCTAGTATAGTACGAGGAAGTATCTGTCCATAAGCTGCAACTACTATATAGTCACACTCTATTGTCAAAAGTTCAACTACAACATCTTCATCACGAAGTCTATTTGGCTGATATACTGGTATCTTATGTTCTAGAGCTAAAGTCTTTACTGCGGGAGCGGTTAATACTTTTTTACGACCTACAGGTTTATCTGGCTGTGTATAAACGCCAACAACTTCAATATTAATTTCATTAATTAATTCTGCTAAGATTTTCTCAGCATAATCTGGAGTACCCATAAAAATAACTTTCATACTCTATTTCCTTGTAAAAAGTGTTCCACCGTTATGAATATTATTAAGAGTGAAGTCTTTTACATCTTTTAAATCAAAGCCAGATGCGAGAAGTGTGTCAATATTTGATTCAAGTGCATATGCTGCTGCTTTTAGTTTGGTTACTATTCCGCCCGTAGCAAAGACATTATTAGGTGTTACATCTTTACTTAGTTCTTCTTCACTTATTTCATTAACAATTTTTATGATTTTAGCATCAGGATTTTTTCTAGGATCGCTATCATAGTAAGCATCTATATCTGAGAGTAGGATTAGCATATCAGCGTTTAAATCTTTTGCTATATATGCCGAAAGTTGGTCATTATCCCCAACTTCTAACTCTTCAGTTGATGTAGCATCGTTTTCATTAACAATAGGTAGTACCCCATTTTCTATCAAAGTGTTGATAGTGTTAGAGACTCTTTTTATATCATCATCTTTATTGAGGTTTACTGATGTTACTAAGGCTTGAGCAGTAATGACACCAAACTCTTCAAATCTTTTAGCATACTGTCTCATCAGAATAGGTTGACCTATTGCAGCTAAAGCTTGTTTATTTGCAATGATATTTCTATCTAGCTTAACCTCTGTATAACCAGCTGAAACTGCACCAGAAGAGACTAAAACAACTTCATTCTCTTTCATAAGTTCACTTAAAAAAGAAATCAATGCTTGCATTCTTTCAAAGGCTACAGAATCGTCTTTTGTTAAAACTGCACTACCAACCTTTACTACAACTCTCATCTATTTTCTATCAGCCTGTACAAGATTAAACAGTGCATGCTTAAGTGCATCAATGTTCTTATGAGTTGCTGATGAAATTGGAGCGATTAAATATGGCAATGTTTTATCAAAACCTAATTCAGCTGATGCATTCTCTTGAATATAAAAAGGTAACTTTGCATCAAAATCAAATTCATTCTCATAAGTAGCTTTTAGACCAAGCATTTCAATGAATTCATTTACCTGAGTGTTAAGCTCATCTGGAGCAATAACATCTGAACGAGTAAGTGCAATAGCGAACTTACTCTCTCCTAATATCTCTGAGAAAGATGCTATTTCGTCTTTTAAGACTTCTATCTGCTCTTTTAGTTCTCTATAGTTACCTAGATCAACCATATATAAAAGGATTTTTGTACGTTCTATATGGCGTAAAAACTTGATACCAAGTCCTTTACCCTCATGCGCTCCACCGATAATCCCAGGAATATCTGCCATTACAAATGATTCATAATCCCCAATATTCACCTGTCCTAGTTTTGGAGTCAGTGTTGTAAACTCATAATTTGCGATCTCTGGTCTTGCATTTGAAACCGTAGATATAAGTGTTGACTTTCCTACATTTGGGAAACCTACAAGTCCTATATCTGCTATAAGTTTAAGGTCAAGCTTTATCGCACGTGTTTCACCTTTTTCTCCAGGTTGTGCATACGTTGGTCTTTGGTTAGTTGGTGACTTGAAGTGAGTATTTCCTAGTCCACCTTTTCCACCTTGAATAAACTTCTCTTCTTGACCATTAGTAGTCATATCAAATAGAACATCACCAGTTTCCATATCAACTATCTGTGTTCCAGGTGGAACTATGATAACTTTTTTTACTCCGGCTTTTCCACTACAGTTTGAACCCTCTCCCGGTTTTCCACCATCAGCTTTGATATGCATTTTTCTTTGAAAGTGAGAGAGTGTATGTGTGTTGTTATCACACTTAAACCAGATGTCACCACCTTTTCCACCATCACCACCATTTGGACCACCATTAAGTACAAACTTTTCACGACGAAATGCAACACACCCTTGTCCACCTTTTCCTGAACTAACTGTTAATTCGACGCTATCTGTAAACAAGTGCACTCCTCATATATCTCTTTAGCCAAAAGATATATTTGTGTAGATTTATGAGTAAATCTCATAAATCGAAAAATCTAAAATGTTTCAACTTCTTAGCGATTAAAAGGCAAGATGTTAAATCATTAAAACTAAAATATTTAAAAATCAATTTTAATCTTATAAAAATAAATTATTAAATATTTGCTTAGTTTGGAATCTAAAATTCCGTTAATGAAGAGATATAAATATATGGGCGAATGCCCAATATATTGTAGAATTAAGCTGCAGGAACTACTGAAACTTGTTGACGTTTTTTGTCTTTTCTTTCGAATACAACAGTACCTTCAACTAGTGCAAAAATAGTATGATCTTTTCCCATTCCTACATTGTTACCTGGGTGAACTTTAGTTCCACGTTGACGGATGATGATATTACCAGGAATAACAACTTCTCCACCATATTTCTTTACACCAAGTCTTCTACCAGCTGAGTCACGATTATTCTGTGTACTACCCTGTCCTTTCTTATGTGCCATTTTATGCTCCTACGTTTAGTTTAGCTTATGCAGCTATTTTCGTGATTTTAACACGAGTGAAGTCTCTTCTGAAACCACGTTTAACTTTACTGTCTTTACGACGACGTTTTTTGAAAGTAATAACTTTTCTATCACGTCCTTCTCTCATAACTTCAGCAGTAACTACAGCGCCTTCAACAAAAGGAGCTCCCATTTTAAGCTCACCAGCATTAACTGCTAAAACTTCTTTAATTTCTAAAGTAGTACCAGCTTCAAGTGACATTTTATCAAGTGATAATTCATCACCTTCTGTAACTTTATACTGCTTACCACCATTTTTAATAATTGCGTACATCTACGGTCCTTAGTTTCTATCTATGCTTGTATTTCTACAATAAAGTGCGCAATTTTACCCAAATAAGCTTTAAGTTTTATTTAATCACTTAACTAAAGCAACTGCATCTATCTCAACAAGTGCATTTTTGGGTAAAGTTTTTACAGCGACTGTTGCACGAGCTGGTTTATGAGTACCAAAACCTTCTTCATAAACTTCGTTAACTACAGCAAATGAGTCCATACTTGATAAGAAGATTGTTGTTTTTAAAACACTATCTAAAGAACTTCCAGCTTCTACTAAAACAGCTTCTAGGTTTTTCATAACTTGGCGTGTTTGAGTAACAACATCTTGGCTTAATAGTTCATCTGAGCCATCTGGTGTTAGTGCAATTTGTCCTGATGTATATACTATACCATTTGCTTCAACTGCTTGTGAGTATGGTCCTATTGCTGATGGTGCATCATTTGTTTGTATTAATTTCATTACTTCGTCCTTAATTTATTTACTTACTTTTATCTTATTTTGTGCATTGTCCATAAACGCATCAAAGCACTCTACTCCACGATGTCCCAAAGAGTTATAGAGAATATTTCCCTCTCTGTCTGTAAAGTAGTGACGTGGAACTGGTGCTGTTTCAAATTGCTTAGGAATATCATGCTTATCACGTGAAAGATGAATAGTCACAAATTCGCTGTAGAGTCGCTCTTTTATAGCCTTGTCCTGTAAAGTAGTTGCTTCAAACTTTCTACACCATTGACAAGAATCAGATGTAATGAAAATATAAACCAATTTGTTTTCTGACTTTGCATCTTTTAAAGCCTGTTGATAATCACTTGGCCAATCAATATCTGCACTAAAAAGTGATGTAACAAAAAGCAATACTAAAATTATTTTTTTCATCTTTACTCCCATATATCTATTAAAGTCGCAAACACTTTGTGTAAGTCCTGAACTTCTTTTCGTGTCGTTCTCTCATTAACAGAGTGAATCGAGTCATTTTTAACACCAAATTCTATCACATCAACACCAAGAGGAGCGATAAAGCGTGCATCACTAGTTCCTCCTGCTGTAGAGTGTTTTGTTTTTACAGCAGTAACCTCTTCTATAGCTCTATCTATTTTTTTAACTAGTTTTGTATCTGTATCCGTTTTAAACGGATAAGAGCCCTGTGTTAAACGCAGTTCATAGTCTAGTCCATCAAAATGTTTAGCAACAAACTCTATAATCTCTTTTTGTGTAGTTTTAGTGTTGTTTCTTACATTAAACATCATCTTGAGTTCATTTGGTGTTACATTTGTCACTTCCATCCCTGAACGGATATCTGTGATAACGAACTTACTTGGAGCAAAAAACTCATCGCCATTATCTAAATCTACTCCAGCAATGTTTGATAAAACATTAGAAATATTATGAATTGGATTAATAGCTTTTTCGGGATAAGCTGCATGACCTTGCTTACCTTTTAGTGTTAGGTAGCCATTTATCGACCCACGGCGTCCTACTTTTATAGCATCACCAAACTCTTTCTCACATGTAGGTTCAGCTACAACTACTGCATCTGGAAGCATGTCGTTGTTTTCTAAAAACTCCAGTACTTTAATCGTTCCATTTATCGCATCACCCTCTTCATCTGAAGTCAGAAGTAGAGACAGAGTCCCTTTAAAGTCTTTAGCCTCTTTTACAGCCTGTGTAAATGCTGCTAAACCACTCTTCATATCTTGAGCACCACGACCATAAATGTAACCATCTTTTTCAACAGCCTCATATGGATTCGTATCCCAGCTTTTTCCAGCAGGAACAACATCCACATGCCCAGCAAAACAGAGATGTTCTCCCTGGGAAAACTTCTTATAAATAAAGAGGTTTTTTACATCTTCAACATCAACTCTAACTGCATCAAAACCAGTAAGGTACTCTTCTATAAAATCCAAAAGTCCACCATCATCTGGCGTTTCACTTTTAGAGTTGATAAAATGTTTGAAAAGTTCTATAACATCCACTGTCTATTTTCCTGGATTGTCATAAAATATATATGATGTTGCATAGTCACTTATCTCAAAGTAAAGTTTTTTCTCACCAGAATCTACTTTAAAGTTTTGATTTTCATCCAAAAATCCATATCCGTAACGATATGTTCTTGAGTTTCCGCCTTGAGTTGCTTCTGCTGTTGAGAGTTTATCTATCTTGATAAATCTTTTTACAAGTTTTTCACCCATATAGATATCTAAAACGCCATCTGTCCCTGTCCAGTTTTGAATACTACGACCTAGTTTGTTTTGTGTTTCTTGAGTACAAGCACTAAACATCACTGTTAGTGCTATAGAAATAATTAAGATTGTTTTTTTCATTATTTTATACCTTTCCATTTTTGAGTATTTTTAAAGCTGTTTCTTCATCATCAGTTCTCATCAAAGATTCACCAACTAAGAATGCATCAACACCAGCCTTATTTAAGTCCTCTAACTGTCCATGTTCATATATACCACTCTCTGCAACGATAATCTTTCCGTTTGGTATAAGAGGTATTAGCTCATAAGAGAGATTCATATTCATCTCAAAAGTTTGAAGATTTCTATGGTTGATACCTATGATATCACTTCCTGCATAAATGGCCTTAACTAAATCCGGTTTATCGTGAACCTCAACAAGAGCTTCCATACCTAGGTGTCTAGTATAAGCAAGTAGATCTTTTAACTCGGCTTTTGAAAGTGCTGCAGCTATAAGTAATATGAAGTCTGCACCATGAACCATCGCTTCAAGTACTTGATACTTTGAAACGATAAAGTCTTTACGAAGCAGTGGTATACCTACATAACGACGAATCCCGCCAAGGTAGTCTAAGTTTCCTTGAAAAAAGTGTGGTTCAGTTAAGATAGAGATAGCACTTGCTCCTCCTCTTTCATATGCTTGAGCTATTGCGATAGGGTCAAAGTCTTCACGAATAACACCTTTTGATGGAGAAGCTTTTTTTACTTCTGAAATAATTCTATATGGATCTTCCTCTGTAGCTTTTAAGTAAGGAATCACATCTCTTGGTGCTCTTGCATTAAACGCCAACGAACGCCCTAACCAATCAAGAGAGAACTCTTTCTCACGTTTTACTAAATCTTCTTTTGTTTTTTTAATTATGTCGTCTAAAATCATCTCTTACTTTTTACCTTTGTTTGTTTTTATACATTTATCTATCTGCTTAATGTGAAGTAGCACTTCTGGGTCATTTCCACCCTCAAGTTTAACAATTCTGTCCATTAACTCTTTTGCTTGTCTACACTGACCAAGTTTGTAATATCCCCAAGCTTTCGAGTCAAGATAGAATGCTGAGTTAGGCTGCTCTTTAAGTACTAGTTCTATGTAGTGCATACCTT
Source organism: Campylobacterota bacterium (assembly GCA_034660715.1). Taxonomy (GTDB): domain Bacteria; phylum Campylobacterota; class Campylobacteria; order Campylobacterales; family Sulfurimonadaceae; genus Sulfurimonas. Next base: position 9,445 of record JAYEJR010000099.1, read on the forward strand.
TTTCCACATCCAACTCGTGATCAATGAGTATGTATCCTAAATAGTTAAGATATATCGCTTGATTATCTTCTTTTGTTACTTTCTCAAGTTTACCAACAACACTATCTAGTACTTTTTTAGAGTTTTTATCTTTAGCATTTTCATACTCAAAAATTGCACTCTGCCCTAAGTAGTTTATATCATATGTTTCATCATACAACTTATCAGCTAAAGGAAATGCTTTTGCATAGTTTTTAGTTGAAGAGTATAACTGTAAAAGCACTTCATCATCACTGTTTGATGTTTCTAAAAACTCTATTAGGTTTTTATAGTCTCTTTTATATGAATAAATCTGTATTATTTTTTTAGCTACTTCTGGATTTTTCTCTAACTCATATAGTCTTAGATATGTTGAGAGAAGTCCTTCTATATTGTTTTCATTACTATAAAAACCTATTAATCTACCACATACGAGTTGAGAACATCCTAGCATACGTGAATGTGTCTCAAGGTGAGCTATCGCTTCTTTTTTCTTCCCTAAGTTTACATACAGTACGATTGACATTTTATCTAAAATCTTTTCATTATTCTCTTTAGCATATGCACTCTCTAAATATCTCACCGCTAGGTCATACTCTTGGCGTTTGATATAAATGTCACTTGTTAAGAGGTAGTCGTTTGGCTCTTGCGTTTTATGGGAGAGTGATATACTCAGAGCTATAGCTTCATCAAGTCTGTTAAGCTCAAAAAGTGCTACAACTTTTAACCTAATGAGCTTAGCATCATAAACGCTATCTAAAGACAACTTATCAACTCTTTTTATAAGTTCTTCGTTTCTCTTAGCTATCAAGTCATTTTCTAATGAACGGTAAAGATACTCTTTTTTCTCAGACTTATTATAAAGTAATTCAAAAAGTTCTGAGGCTGATTTATTATCTTTAATCTGTTCTGCTCTAAGTGCAAAGAGGATGTAAGTATCTTCCTCGGCAAAAGATTTGGCGTTAGAGTTGAGAACTTTTGGCTGGGTTCCTGCACATGAAACAAAAAGAAGTCCAATTAGTATTGGGAAAATATATCTATACATCATCTACTATTCCTGGGCACTCTTGCTTTAACTCATTAACTCTAGTTTTAAAATAGTCCCAAAATGGGAAAGAGATACATTGAGATGGACGAGCTTCATAAATTTTACAACCATTACTCTCTCTGTCATAAAATACACACTCATAAGAGTCGTCTACTTTATTCTCTTTGATAGAGTACTTATAGTTATTTTTGTAAAGATATTTTACTCCAAAATCATTAACACTGAGATTTAATAACTCTGCTATTGCATAGATTTCATTTTTTGATACATAGATATAACCACTCTCTCCAGTACAACATCTTCCTTCACAACTGCTACAAGCATCTGTATTAAAGGAATAAGGATAATTCTCTTTTTTTACAATTGGCATTTTATACTCTCTGTGTTTGCATTCTCATATATCTCTTTAGTCTTGGCTGTATACTCGTCACCTTCAAAAGTGATAAGAGGCTCTTGTACCTTCA